>JAITMT010000227.1 GCA_031277235.1 Tannerella sp. | reverse complement strand
AATCACAAATCCGTTATGTCCGTATCCGAAAAACTGATTACGGTTTTGAGAATTTTCAAACGTTATGGATTAAAAGGCGTACTCAAAGTTTTTCAAAACGAAAAAAAATTCTTCAATGCCGTTTTGAACGGAAAAATAGGATATGCACTATTTAAAGGAATAAAAAAATATAACAATAATAAATGACAAGGAAAATCTTAGTTCTCTGTACCGGCAACAGTTGCCGCAGTCAAATAGCCGAAGGATATTTGCGGTATTTTTCGCAAGACAAAGCCGAAATTTACAGCGCCGGCGTAGAAACGCACGGCGTAAATCCGAGAGCCGTTGAAACGATGAAGGAAGACAGAATTGATATTTCAAAACATACGTCAAATCACATTGACGAATACCTGAACATTGACTTTGACTACGTCATCACCGTTTGCGACAATGCCAAAGAACGCTGCCCGTTTTTTCCGACAAAAGCCAAAAAGTTTCATCAAAATTTTCCCGACCCCGCCAAAGCGCAGGGATCGGAAACGGAAATTAACGCAGAATTTCGCCGGGTGCGGGAAATGATAAAAGATTATTGCCAAAAATTTGTAGCGGACAATCTGTTTCAACCCGTCGGCAACGGTGAAGAAATGTCTTTCAAATAACCCACCAAATCCGTTTCGGCGTCCAGTTCAAACTTTTGTTTCAGGCGGTATTTGGTCATGCGCACGCTTTTGGGTTCCACGTTCAGAAGCCCGGCAATCTGTTTGGTATCCATGCCCAGATACAGATAGGCGCAATATTTCAAATCGAGCGAAGTGAGTTTCTGTTTCGCCTTCTCGTTCAGCGTTTTAAAGAAGAGCGGATGTATCTCCTGAATATGAAATTTCGCCTTTTCAAAATCATTGTCGAGTAAGGATTCATCCTTCAGCACTTGCCGGATGTTGACCGTTGCGTCGCCGGAGAGTTTCTCCTTCAGTTGTTGCAGCACTTCGTTTTTGTGTTGCAAATGCAGTTGATTCGCCATCACTTCGTCTTGCAGTTTTTGCTGTTGCATTTCCATCAACTGCTGTTCGGCTTTGAGTCGCGCCTGTTCTTCCTGCTCGTATTTGATCTGTATGTCCGCTTCCTGTCTTTCGGCGGTCAGTTGTTTTTCCCTCGCCAGCGAATAGCGCAGATTGAAATGATACGATCGAAACATGAAAAAAATACCGATAACGCCCAGTCCGATCAACCCGAACAGCAGATAATTTTGCCTTCTGTGCGTTGCCGCCTTTTCTTTCAGCAGTTGCACTTCCTTATCCTTATTTTTCAGTTGATATTGCGCTTCCAGGCGTTTGGCGTTCGCATTTTTATTTTCATCGAAAAGCAAATTCTTGTATTCCTCCGTTTCCTTTTGAAACTGATATGCCTTTTCAAAATTTCCCGATTGCGCGTAGATTTCCGCCAACGTACTCACGATATTTACAAGCGTGTGATAATCAGGCGTTTTTTGCTCTTGCATCAACAGGTAAGCCTGCATCAGATAATTTTCGGCACGTTTCAGATCATTGTTTTGCCGGGCAAGTTCGCTCAAAATGCCGTATCCGATTGCAATAAGGTACGAACTTCCGGGCAGGAGATGTTTCAGATTCAATATTTCATCCACGTTTTGCCGAATTTCCCGCTGAATTTTCGGGTCCTGTATATCAAAATATCGAAGATAGTAACTTGCCTTATTCATCCGGGCAAAACCGTAAGTGTTGGCAGCCACCTGTCCGGGAAAATTTTTATACAAATCAATGGCTTTATCGGACAAAAGCATTGCATTGTCCAACTCCGTTTTCCCTTTTTGTTTAAAATATAAAGACGCATACACCACAGCCAGAGCCGTATAGGAATTTGCCAGTTGATTTTTATTCCCCGATTTGGCAGCAAATTCAATGGATTTTTGGGCGTACTCAAACGACTTTTCATCATCATTCCATTCGGAATAAACGGCATACAGTTGATAATAAATGCGGGAGGCGAGCAAGGATTCCTTTTCCTGATCGGGGATTTTTGACAGGGCTTCGTGCAGACTTTTAACGGCGTTTTCCGAATCGTAAATCGTGTTTCGAAGCGTCGCCTCCGCGTAATAGGCGTATGCAAAAGGTAACGGATCGGTTTTTTCTTCGGCAATTTGTCGGGCTTTATCTATGTATTGCTGCGACTGCTCGTAGTCCTCGGTATTGGCATAAATATTCGATAAGATTTGATACGCTTTAACCGTATATAACTGATTGTCAGAAATTTCACTGGCAGTTTCCAAACTGTTTTCCGCCATTTTGAGGGCTTCCGGATATTGCTCGTTCGAGCGATACCAGTCTGCCAGTTGTTGCTGAACCATAACGACTTGCTCCGTTTCCGGATTTTTCAGAATACTTTCCAGACTGTCGCTATAGGCATTTTGCGCCTCTGCAAGCGTGTAAAAGAGGAATAAGGTCAAATATAAAAATACTTTCATTGTTAAAACTCTTGAAAAATCGCTTCAAAGTAAATCATAATTTTGTTATAAAACAACATTTTTTTGAAAAATCCGGCTGTTTAATTTATTTTTTCATCTGTTTTTTCTCGATTTCTACAAAAAACAAGCGCTTTTCATAATTTATAAAATACTTGTAATCATTGATTTAAAATTGTTGTAGTCGTTTTGTAGTCATGTAGTCATTGCCGTTGTAGTCGTTTTGTAAGAAGCAAAAATTTTACCGGGATTTTTTTTACCCGCACCTTTGCACCGGAATTTTAAATTATTTATAAACTTTTAAAAAAATAAAAAAAATGGACAACAAGACATTCTCTATCGTATCGTACATCGCCACTCCTATTGGATGGCTGATCTCCTATTTCGCAGGCAAGGAAAAAGCAAACGACCTGCTGAAATATCACCTGAAGCAGTCCCTGGGACTGGCAATCATCAGCATTATTTTTAACATAGCGCTGTCGATTATTATTATGATCGTGCCGGCGTTGAGTCTTTTGGGCTTGGTAGGCATTGTATTTTTCATTTTGATGATCATCGGCATCATCAATGCAGCCAACGAGGTACAAAAACCTTTACCGATTATCGGAAAAATGTTTGAAGACAAATTCGGTTTTATCGGCTGATGCAAATTTTAATATGAATACTCTTTGTAATATTCAAACAGAGCAATCCGTCAGGATTGCATCGCTCGGTAGAAAACGTATGCCGACGTCGGTTGCATTCCGTACGGAATGCATCCTGCGGGATGATGACCTTTCTACCGAGCGACGCATCCCTGACGGGATGCCGACGACTTTTGGTATAAAATATTGAGTATTCGTATGTTTTAATTTATTAATTCAAGTAACTTTTAAAATTTAAAAAAAAATGGAACAACCAAATGTAAATCCCGGAATGATCGGGTGGTGGAAAAAAGCGGTATTTAACAATTATGCCAATTTTAAGGGCAGGGCAAGGCGTGCGGAATTTTGGAATTTTGCGCTGGCGACCTTAATCCTGTTTGCAGTTCTTTTTACGTTATTCATTATCGGTATTACTGCCAAAATCAATTTTCTAACGAATATAATTGCTATTCTCGAAAGTTTAGCAGCGTTGGCTTTAATTGTTCCGATTTTCTCCGTGAGCGTAAGACGGTTGCACGACATCAACAAAAGCGGATGGAACTATTTTGTAACATTCATACCGTTTGTAGGCAGTATTATATTGCTGGTCTGGTTCTTTACCGAAGGCAACCGGGGCGCCAATCAATACGGCGAAGATCCTAAAAACCTGATGGAGCCTGCGGTCGTATCCGGTTTAAACAATTAAAAACGACAGAATTATGACAACATCAAAAACAAAACTTTTTTTAGCAAGTTTGCTGTTGATTTTCGTCGGTTCCTGTGATTTTACCGGGGAACGCCCCGGTAAAATTTTCAATACCATCGCGCTGAATGCCAATAAAATACCCCGAAGTTTCGAATATCAGTTCAGGGACATGATGATACGGAAGGAAGACAACAGTCTGATTGTGGTTGATCCTCAAACCAATGAAATGAAAAAGGCAAGTTGCGTCGAATATGTGGCGTTTCACTATGCAATCATGTTTAATTCGGATCTTGACAATATCAAAAAATTGAAGGCTACCGATGAAACGCAACCCATTATTGACGCCGGTTTGGAACTGTTTACCTTTGCCGATGAAATTTACAAGAATGATTTTCCGCGCATCGCAAAAATGATTGACGAAGGAATGCCCGAAGAGGAAATTAAAGCGGCTGTGGAAGAACTGGATAATACCAAAGGCATCGAACTGGATGAAAAGTACGGGGAAATGATGGATCTGATGATTCCTTACGCAGACAAGCACGGCGTAAAATACGAGTTTGTGGATATGGGCGGCAAATCGCGCGATTAAAAAAAACAGGAATCATGTTTGCAATTCACGGAAAAAAACTGTTCAAGGGCGGAAGCGAAAAACCTGAAAATTTCGTTTGTGAAAACTGCGGAAGCCGTAATTCTACGGAACTCGCTTGCTATCACTATTATTATCATGTGTTTTTCATTCCGCTTTTTCCGACGTCGCGGCAATTTGTAACGCAATGTTCCGCCTGCGGATTTATTGGCAGCATGGAACCGAAAGACAATCAGCGGTTTGGATATTTATTGAAAAAGTATCCAAACCCGATTTGGATGTGGATTGGAACGCCTGTTTACGGCGCATTTTTAACTTGGGCTTTTTATGTCGAATTTTTCAAAAATAATTAAGATGAAACCGATTCAAATTTATAAACCGACAGCCACCGCCGGAGTCATTTTCGGAGTCGCGTTTTTTATGACGCTGATAGTCATGGCTTTCATGTTGTATGTCGCCTTTTTCAAAATATCCAAAGCCGACGCGGAAGATAAATCCATGCTTACAATTACATTTTCTGTTTTGACCGTTTTGCTGCTGTTTTTCGGATTCCTGATTCGCAAACACCGCAAAAAAACGAAGTTCTATCTGTATGAAAACGGCGTGAAAATCGGCAAAAACGGCAACATGATTTCGTTTGAAAACATTCAGGATATTTTTCTTTTTCTCACCGGCAGATACATCGGAAATGGATATAACAATCTGGCATTCAGAACTTCCGAAAATGATGAATGGAATCTCATCCCCGCGACCTATTCGGGAAATATCAACGTTTTCCTGGACAGATATTATGCGCCGAGAGTGCGTTTTCTGGAAAATGAAATGCAGCGCGGAAACGCCGCAAAATTTCTCCGCAAAACAAAAAACAGCACGATTATTTCGACGGCGCGAGCCTTTATCAAAAATCAGCAAACGGAAACGATCCGTCTGGATGAACATTCAATTTTCATTGGCAATCAGACTTTTGATTACGCCGGTCTGCTTCCGCTGTATATGAACGGTGAAAAATTTGAGGTGAAAACCGTTGATAATAAGTTAATAGCATCTCTTCATTATGTGGACGTCATGAGTTTCGACGTGTTCAGGGAAATTTATAATCATAAAACGAAAAAGTGATGAATTTATCTATCAACACCTACGTTTTGCCGCAAAGTTTCGGCTACAGCAAAAAGAAAATCTGGAAAGATACAATCGCCTATATCGTTTTTTTGCTCATTTTTGCCTTGGCGTTTTGGTATGGCACGGGAAAATTTTTTACCGAAGATTATTACTATCCTGCCATCCTGATCATAATGCCCCTTGCCTCCGTTGTTGTTTTTATTCTGGCAATAAAACAGGTTTTGCTTTTGCGAAAAAACGCGCCGGTTCTTGTTCTTACCGACGAAGGAATCTATTGCAACACAAAAGATTTTAAGGATTTGGGCGTGATAAAATGGACGGATATCACCCGCTGTTTCAGTTCTCCGGAAAGTATGTTCGGAAATGTGAGCGTGGACACAAACCTGCAAATTCATGTGGCAAACGCCGACGTCTATCTCGATCGGATGAGGGATACAGTCAAACGGACAAAAATCATGCGCCAGGCTGCCAAAAAGCAGGATAATGCCCTGCTGTGGGTGAATGTTGCGCATTTGGAGTGCGACATGAACAATCTGAAAAAAACAATTTTTGAATTGAGCGATAAAAATCAAAATCAACAGAATTTTATAAATCTAAATTAAAATCAATCATTTATGGTATTTGTATATACAATCGTAAGCAAGTTGCTGACTTCCCGAATGTTGGCTGACGAGACCTGTCCCGTATGCGGGAAAAAGGGGAGCTTGCAACTTTCACTTTTCATGAGATACATTGAAGTTTTTTGGCTTCCCATGTTTGGCTTGGGACGTACCACCGAAGTGCATTGCACCGAGTGCGGACACGTCGTAAAAGACTCGAATGCCGGCGCTTTTGCCAGGAAAAATTATCCGCAAAGCATTGCCGACGCCATTAAAAACCTGCGCGCCACACACAAGCGCACCACCTGGCAACTGATTTATCCGTGGTCGTTTTGGTTCGTGTTTGCCGCGTTGATGGGCGCTATTTTAATCGGTGCAAAAATATCCTCCAAAAAACAATTGGGCGATGTGGCGGAAGTGAAGGAAATTCTTTCCGACCCGCAGCCGGGTGATGTGTACAAAAGCACCTGGATGTCGGGCGATGCAGCGGGACAGCCGATTGCGCAACTCGTGAAAGTGGTGCGCATCAGCGGAGATACGATGGTGGTCGTAGTTTCCAATAAAGGTTTTGATCTGATGCAAAATCCTTACGACATCAAGCAATGGAATAAAATTTCCGACTCCGACTTCGACAGCAAGGAATACAAACTCTATCTCTCCGATTTCAAAGCCGGCGCCATCTATTTTGAATACGGAAACGAAGAAAACGGCAACCACAAAACCAACAAGGGGAATGTGCTGGGCAACGGAAATATGAATCTGGATTTTGACGTGATGGAGCGGAAATGAATGATATTGCACACGGATAACACGAGTTTTCTTCTCATCAGTGTAAATCTGTAAAAATCAGTGTCATCCGTGTGCAATTTTTTTCCGATTCATTTTTTCCTTTTCGGATTGGCGGGAAACCAGCCTTTTTCGACGCGCTTTGCCTGGTCGAAAATCTCCTGTATGGACCAGAAGCATGAAAAAGCGATAACTCCCAGCAATACAGAGATTAGCAGATTTCTAACGAGGATGGACAACGCGGTGAAAATAATGCCGCCAATCAAGAACGCCCACCAACTTTTGACGCCGAAGTAATATTCCGCCTTGATAACGATGGGATGGAAAAGTCCTATGATGATGAATGTCAATATCCCGATTATCAAGCCCGTTAAGTTGTAATTTTGTATAAAATCCATGTTTTTTTTGTTATAAATTTGACCTTAAAAATCTTCCGGCTTCGCTTTTGGAGCGCATGACGCAGTCTTCCATCGCCAAGCCTTTGAAATAATTACCCGTAATATATATAGATTTGTTATTCAACAAGTTATCTATTTTATTTTCGACGTCAATATCCTCCATGCGCCGCAAAGGAAGCGAGTGTGTCGAAAATTTCGCATCGCAAACATCCGCAGGAGAAATGCCCAAAACCGCATCGGATATCTCTCTTTTTTCGTTCGTACCGTATTTTTTGCTTTCGTAATGGAAAGTAAAACTCCTGTACTTCCCGTTTTCGACCAAATCCCGCGAAACGGCGGAAAGAAAACTGTCTGACAATGAAATAATTCCGGCTACTTTCTTCAGTTTTGAAGATTTGTTTTCCATCATAATATTCATGGAATCAATCTGATAAGTATGAATATCGGAAAGAATGCCGGATATTTCCTTTTCCAAATACCTCAGTAATAACGATGCAGTTTGATGACCGGCAGCCAAACAGATATTTTTTGCCTGAAACTGAATGCCGTTATGGGTTGTAATTGTATAAATTTCGTTTTCTCTCCGGACATCAATTACATCTGTCGAAAATAAATTTTCAATTTCGTATCTCTCTAATAAATAATTCATTAAAGAAGAGAGACCTTTTTTGAACGTGAATTTTCGGGGATACGTTTTATTTCTTGTATCCCTTTTCTTCAAGAAAATTTCGGCAGGATAATCGTCGGCAGGCTGGCAAATCACCGCGCGAAACGCATAGCGAAACAGGCGATTGTAGTTTTTTTCGCCCACGATCGGAAGAAAATATTCCTTTACGGTTTTGCCCGCCTTGGTTGCCGAAAAATAGTTGAGAAACTTGGGAATCATCCGTAAAACAGATAACTGTGAAAAAATACTCCCGATTTTATTCTTCGCATAAACGACGTAGCCGTACTTCAAAAGCGGCTGCACGTTTTCGCGAAAGCCTGATTCATTGATGATTGAGATGAGATTCGTATAGGAATTATAGCAGGTATGCGCCCCCATTTCAAACCGGAAACCGGGATCTTTCCCGTACTGTCCGGTTTCAATCTGACCTCCCGGATGTTCCTTATTATCAATCAATAAGACCGTCTTATCGGCGTTTTTCAAATAATAGGCAAACGAAATGCCGCTGATGCCCCCTCCCACGACGATGCAATCATAAATTTTTTCGTCCATAATTTTACTTTTTTACCTTGCAAAAATAGCAACTTTTATTGAGAACGGAAAGAAATGCGTTGCAAATTGTAATTATTTTACCCTGTCAGCATACGGTAACCCGCTCTGTGCGTATTGATTGCAGTTGTTTTGCAGTAATCTATTTCCTGAACACCAACCCGCTGACGCGATGACTGTTATTGAGGATTACGGTGATGACATAATAGCCTGTGTTTAAAGCCGGCAGTTGTACGGGCAGAAGATTCAGTCCCTGCGCAAGTTCGCCTTTGTTTTCGTCGAGCAGGACTACGCCCGACTGCGTCAGTAACTGTATTCTTACTTGAGCAGTGCGGGGCAGATAGAGTTCGATGTTTAGCGTTGGAGAGATCAGCGGGTTGGGATAAAAATTGTATTGCAAACCGGCCCATTCACCGGAAGTTTCTTCCGTTTTCTGCTGATTGGCAAGGTTGTCGACATAATAATTATCCTGTTGGGGATAGAAAAAAGCCGTCTCGAAAATGCTGTCCCGGCGGATGGTTACGAACACTGGATAACGGCTGCCGGGAACGTACCAGCGATACGTTTCAACCGTTGCGTCTTTTTCCTCTGCCAATTCCCCTTCTCCGGAAAGTTTGGCGACGGTTTGCACAGTTTTGATTCTCAACACATTCCGCAACGTATCGCCCGAAGGGATAATCATCATTCCGCGCGCGTCTTCCGTGATGGAGACTTCGCCGGAGGTCTTTTGCTTAAATTCGCCGGAATAAACGGATGTTGCCGTATAGTTTTCGGTCGCTGTTTCGCCGAATTTTGCGTTGCAGTCGGCTACCGGTAGAGGTTTTTCATATCTCAGCAGCGTAGTTGCGTTCTCGTGTCCGAGCAGTTGTAAACGGTTGCCGGTGAGACGGTAATAATAGTTGGTGTAATGTTCCGTTCCGATAATCAGGTCGCCGGGATTTACCGTGCCTTTGCGTAGCGTGTCTGCGCCCATGATATAGACGGAATCACCGGTAAGCGCCGGCGCCGAGTACGTTACGGTGTATTCGTCGTTGACGGATTGGAGTCGGCTGAAATCCCAGATCACGTTTTCGCCGCTGCGTCCGGGGTCTTTGTATTCCACCTGCTGGATGACGATTTCATCGCCTGCCTGGGGTACGCGGGTGTTTGTTTGCTGCGCTTGCAAGGCTGTTGCGCAAAGCGCTAATGCTGTTATGGTTGTAATTGGTTTCATAGATTAATTTAATTTGAATATTTGAAAATTTCTGAATGCCAGGAAGAATTCCGGCTGTTTTACTTTGTCATACATGGGTCGTAGTTCGTACTGTCGATTATCCGTTTTTTAAATTCTTTATGACCGTGTACTGTATAAACACATTCATAGCCTTGCCATGTGTTTATAAATTTATATATGCGATAATTCTTATCATAGAAAATTATTTCTTTATAAGTTGAATCCGCTAAACTCTGTTTTACTGTTTTATAATTATTTCCATCTTTCGATATAGTATATTTGCTATCAAATAGAGACAAGTCAACAAATAGTACGATAGCATCGTCTCTTTTTGATTTGTAGATAAAGGTTGTATCTTTTTGCGCAAATGTAAGGATTGTATCAATCCCCAAATAATCAGTAAAAGGGTTAGCCACTAATCATTCCTCATAAAAAACGTTATTGAAATAATAATATTTATTTTCAAGCCAATATTTATTATCATGATTTTTAATTAAAATGCTGTCTTTTCCATAATAAGTAATCGAAATACTGTCCCTGAAAAAAACTCCATTAAAGGAAGCCATAGTCGTATCAACTAACTGCCGCGTGTTGTCGGAGAAGACAAAAACATAGTCGCTGTTATTTTCAATGAAGGTAATCAGTTCATTGATCGTAACGTTGGATTTGTTGAAACTGAATTTTGCCCGTTGCGAAA
>JAITMT010000187.1 GCA_031277235.1 Tannerella sp. | reverse complement strand
TTGGTATCCAAATCGCATTTCATATCGGTAACGCCCTTCTCGAAAGAGATGTTTTTTTCGATTGTTTTGATGCAGTTTTCGCAATGGATGTTGCCCACATAGAAAGTTACGGTATCTTTTTCCTTCTTACCGCTTTTTACTTTTTCCTGTGAAAATGTTGTTGTGCAAGCTATTATGGCACAAATCGCTATTAATAATATCCGTTTCATAATCGTTTCGTTTTTTTTAATTTTCTGTTAGACTAAAATTTGAAGTAAAGGTTTAAAATTATTTTAATTCTCCGATGCGGAGTCTGACGCCGATGTAAAATTCCCTGCCCATCAGCGGTCCCCAGATTCTGGATGAATCGAAGTTCTTACCGAACGGATTTTCCGGCTCGATAATCGGATTTTTCTGGCGGTAACCGGTCAGATTTTCCGCGCCGGCATACACGTCGAAGCGTTTCGTATTTTTCGTGATTTGCGCGTACATCATCGGATAGACGGGCGAATATTCGGATTTTCCGTCGTATCCGTCCAAATTCGGTAGCCGCGTAGGACCGTTCAATTGCGTGGTGAAGTCGAAAACCCACTTGCGCAAAGGCGTCGCGTAAGCCAGATTGATGAGACCGCGATAGCGCGAAGTGAGCGGTTTTTCCTTCGTATATTGCTTACTTCCTTCATTATAAGTTATTTGCGTATTATTATAGCGAAATGCCGCATAAATATCGAAGCGCGTAAACGGCGAAAAAGTCAAATCCGCCTGCCAGACGTCGGCGTAGGATTTTCCCTGTAAATTATAGAAATACAATGAATTACGGTTTCGTTCCATATCGGCGACGATTTGATTTTGAAACCGCGTATGAAAATAATCGAAACCAAGCGAAATATGGTTGCTTTCCGAAACGGGAATGGCAAACTGCAAATTTCCGCCGAAATTCCAAGCCTTTTCCATATCCAAATCATTGATATTCTGCACATCTACCATACGGGAAGAAGCCATCAGACCGATATTTTCAAAAATCACGTTGGGCGAGCGAAAACCGCGTCCTGCCGAAATTCGTGTCGTAATATGCTCGTTTACATCGTATTTCAAATTGGCGCGCGGCGTAACAAGCCATCCGTAGCGGCTGTTGCGGTCGGCGCGAAGTCCGAGCACCGCCGTCAATTTTTCCGTCGGCGAAACCGTATATTCAGTGAAAGCTCCCGGTACAATTTCCGTTTTATCAATTTGAGTATAAGTAGTTTGCGGCAAAAAAACTGTTAAATTCCCTTCATTGCTGTTCCTCTTATCCTCAAAATGCGATTGCAGGTTATCATACAGAAAACTGACGCCAACAGACAGTTTATGTACATGATTTTCATCCAGTTCCGACGTCATAATCAGATTGGAATAATACGTATTCTGGTGACCGCCAAACAGTTTCATTCCGATTTCGGCGTCCTGTTCGTAATGCGTAAAACTGTTGATAAATCCGATGGACGAATAGTGATTCGCATCCACATACATGCCTGTCTTGTTTTCCACCGTGAAATTTTTGTTGGCGATATCGCTTATAAACAGCGGATTACCGTTGTTGACGTGTTCGGCGTGATCGCCATGTTTGGTTTGTCCGCCCTGTCGCGTGTCGTAAAGGAATTTCAAACCGGTCTGCGAATGGAGTCCGTTGTCCTCGGCGCTTTGGTAATCCCATCGGTTATAGAGGTTTACGAGTTCCGAAGTCGGTCTGTCCCTGAAGCCGTCCCTGTTAAAATCGTGCTCTCCGGTTTCGGTCGAATAATGTCCCAGCAAGCCCACCGCCCATTTGTCCGAAAGCGGTACAGCAGCGGTTATATTGGTTTCGTAGCGACCCGTAGCGTTGGCAAACAGGTTGATAAACAGCGGATCGGCAGTTTGCGGCTTTTTAAATTCGAGGTTGATTTGCCCCGAAATGGATTCGTAGCCGTTCAGCACCGAAGAAGCGCCTTTCGATACCTGAATGGACTCCAGCCAGGGACCGGGAATGTAATTCCATCCGAAAGTTTGCGCCAGCCCGCGCATGGTCGGGATATTTTCGCCCATCATTTGCACATAAATACCTGATAATCCGAGTAATTGTATCTGTTTGGCGCCCGAAACGGCGTCGGTAAAGCCGACCGTAACGGTAGCGCTGTTTTCAAAACTTTCCGACAGATTGCAGCAAGCCAGTTTCGCCAAACCTGTTTGAGTGATGGTTTCGACGCGGAAAAGCGACAAACGGGAATTGATAGTGCCTGTCTGATAACCTGACACTTGCACTTCATTCAGTTCCGTAACAGGCTTCATTTCCAGCATGATGTGCTGATCTTTTCCGCTAAGTTCCACTGTATCAGGAGCAAATCCTACCAGGGAAAAAGCCAGTTTCAACGGTTCTGTTTCGCTTTTGGTGATTTCAAAAGAGCCGTCTTTTGCGGTTGTCGTGCCGTGTCCCGTATTCGGGAAAAAGACGGTAACGCCGGGCAGTCCGGACATTTTTCCGTCTTCGATGGTAAAAACGTGTCCGTTAATATGTTGCGAGTAAGAATTTACCGAACATATTATGAATGTAATAAATAGTAAAATTATATTTTTTCTCATTGTTATATTCTTTTGATAAATAAATAGTTATGATTTCATTTCTCGCTATTGCAAGGAACAAAAACTATCTAAATCAAAAGAACGGAAAGAGCGGAAAGATACTCGCGTGGAAGCAGGATGGGAGGATCTTTCTGTCGCAATTTTTTTACAGTAAATTCCTCCGTATCAGTATTTTCCGATAAAATTATGTATGAAGGTAAATTTGCCTTCTGCACCAACTCGTAAAACTCCGATTTGGCAAGATTGTACGTCGTATTCCACTCGAAATTGATACGTTCGAAACTGCAACAGTCTTTTTCGGACGGATGGGTACAGTTTATATGGTGACTTTCTGTATTATAAGGCTGATTATCAGAATGTTCCCGATCGTGAATATCGCAACATTCATTCTCCATGATAGCCGTAACACCTTTCGTGCGGCAGTCATTGCAGCAATAGGACATAACATTCACTCCTGCGCCGCAATACAGTACAAGTGAAGCCATTACAATAACGAATATGTTCGTAAATATCTTTTTCATAGACGGTGCAAAGGTACGTATTTTTTTTGAGAAACCGGCAAGTTTTCATGGAAAATCTGCATTGCGTAGTTTCAACTACTGAATGTAACCATAATTTTCCAAATGTTGAATGAACTGATTTCGTTTCATTTATGAAGTGGCATTATTTTTTTTGAAATCTTCAATTTCATCTTCCAACAAAAGACATATCGCATCTTTCAGGTTCTCTTTTGCTTCTTCAATCGTTCTGCCCTGTGTCAGCGCTCCTTGTATTTGTTCGCATTGCGCCATATACCAACCATCTTCGATTTTTTCTTTTATTGCTTGTGCTTGATCAACATAATCACAAAATTGTCATCCTCTTTCAGGGTGGCGGCAACTTCTTTCAATTTGCCCTGCAATTCCCCTTTTTCGTAAGATTCAACCAGTTGGGAGGGTTCT
>JAITMT010000079.1 GCA_031277235.1 Tannerella sp. | reverse complement strand
GGAACCGACCTGTTCAACAGTTGGACGCCGGACATGGTCATGAAATACGACACGCAAAATCTGAGAATGAATATCATTCCCGACGCACGAGCCGTAACCCTCTCATTCACATTCAAATTAGGCGGCTACGACAAAACGTATCAGGAACCGGATGCTTCGAGATTCGGGGCGGAATTATGAAAGCCCAAGCCGCCCGTCCGTTTTTCCCCTGCTTCTTTTCGGAGTGAAAAATTGCATTTTAAGGTGTTTTTCAAAAATTTTCCGTACATTTGCACCTTTTATGAACTATATTCAATCATATTGCAACATCACTCCCGAACGGGTTGTGCAGGATGGCAAACTGTATTACGAATATGCTCGCAATGAGTTTATTATGCATGATTTTTTGTCGTCCCTATACGTTCATTCCGGCGTCGAATACCGCAAGTTTTATAAAATGGATTTGCTGTCGAAACTCGGTTTTCTGTCGTCCGAATTGTTGCTTCCCGCATCGGAAAGGGAGACGCCGAAGGAAGATATGGGCATAATCCTCTTCAACAGCAGTTCATCGCTCAATGCCGATGCCATTTTTCAGAAGACGATTCAGGACGGCGCCGATTTTTTCCCTTCGCCCGCCGATTTTGTCTATACGTTGCCCAATATCGTTACCGGCGAGATTGCTATCCGGAACAAAATATACGGCGAAACCTGCTTTTATGTATTACCTGATTTTCAGGCAGATACAATATATCAAACCATTGATGCAACAATGACTTTTTCGGGAATGAACAGTTTGCTTGCGGGATGGCTGGAAGTGGATATGGAGGCTAAAACGCTGTGCAGTATGATGTTGCTGTGTGTGAAAAATGAAGAAGCCGGAAATTTTCAATTGAATGCAAAGAATATTAATAACTTATATATAAACCACAAAATATAAAAGAATGGAAGAATTGATTGTAGGATTAAAAAACGAAATTATCAGAGTGTTGAATCTCGAAGACGTTAAACCGGAAGATATTACCGACGATGCAATGCTTTTCGGCGAAGGGTTGGGACTGGATTCTATTGATGCTCTGGAACTTATCGTACTACTCGAAAAGAATTACGGTATCAAGTTAAAAGACCCCTCGCAAGGCAAGGAAATTTTCAAATCTGTGCGCACAATGGCTGAATACATCCAGGCAAACAGGACGAAATGAAGGAAATAGTCATTACGGGAGCGGGAATTATTTCTGCGTTGGGAGTTGGGAAAGAGGCTACCTATCAAGCCTTTGTCAATCAACGCTCCGGCATGGAACCCATCAAATATCTGCGGACGTCGCACACCGATTTTCCCGTCGGCGAAGTGAAATACAGCAATGACGAACTGCGTGAAATGCTGCATATTACGCCGTCGGAGGCGTATATTCGTTCTTCGCTACTCGCAATTCCCGCCGTTGCGGAGGCGCTGAAACAGGCAAAACTGGAAAACCGCTCCGGTTTGAAAGTGGCGTTTCTTTCCGGAATTACGGTGGGAGGAATGGATAGGGCGGAAGAGTATTACGATGATTTTCTGCATGGTAACTCGAAAAATGACTATATTGACCTGAACGATTGCGGCGCCTGCACCGAACAGATTGCCGATTATTTCGGCGGTTTCAGTATGGTTTCGACGATTGTAACGGCTTGTTCTTCATCGGCTAACACGATTATGATGGGTGCAGACCTGATTAAAACGGGCGAAGCGGATGTTGTGGTGGCGGGCGGCTGCGAATGTCTGTCGCGCTATCACGTAAACGGTTTCAATACGCTAATGATCTTGGACAGAGAGATTTGCAAGCCGTTCGACCGCGACCGTGCAGGCATCAATTTGGGCGAAGGCGCGGGTTTTGTCGTTTTGGAATCGACGGAAAACGCCCGTAAAAGAAATGTCGAGCCAATAGGCAGAATATCAGGATATTTCAATGCATGCGATGCTTTTCATGCGACAGCCACGTCGGACAACGGAGAAGGTCCCTATTTGGCGATGAAAGGCGCTCTTGAAGATGCAAAATTAAAATTGGAAGATATTGATTATCTGAATGCTCACGGAACGGGAACTCCCAATAACGACTTGACGGAAGGCATTGCCATCATGCGGCTTTTCGGAGACAGGATACCGCCGGTTTCCTCCGTCAAAGCCTATACCGGGCACACGACCAGCGCGGCGGGCAGCATTGAAGCGATTATTTCGCTGCTTGCCATTGAGCATAACTTTTTGCCCGTCAATCTGAATTTCAGCCATCAAATCGAAGAACTCGCTTTTTCACCTGTAACAGATTCAAAACCAAAAGGATATATTAAAAACGTACTGTCCAATTCCTTCGGTTTCGGCGGTAACAATTCGGCAATTATCATCTCGAAACCCGATTAACTTTGAACTTCAAAAAAATGTCAATTTTCATACAGTCAGCCAATCAAATTTCAGTACAGCAGCCACTTACGGATGAATGGTTTGAGAATCCCGTTTTCCACACGGAAAGTCGGGTGCACTTTCAAGACCCTGATTTCAAGCAATATCTGTCGCCGTTACAATCGCGCAGAATGTGTAATTTGCTGAAACGCGCGGTCGTTTTGTCGAAAAAAACATTGAAGGACGCCAACGTCGAGATTCCGGACGCCATCGTCAGCGGAACGGGGCTGGGTTGCATCGAAAATACGGAAAAATTTCTGTCGTCCATCTCGGAAAATCACGAGCAGTTTTTGCAACCGACTTATTTTATGCAATCTACGCATAATATTTTGAGTTCCACGATAGCCATCGAACTGAAATGTCACGGATACAATAACACGTTTGTACACAGGGGCGTATCGTTTGAACATGCCCTGTTTGATGCGATGATACAGTTTCAAAATAATCGGGTAAACAATTTGTTGTTAGGAAGTTATGAAGAATTGACCGATGATTATTATATTTTCTTCGGCAGATTGGGCGTTTGGGATTTCCAGCCGGAAAATGATAAAAGAAGATGTTTTGCTTCGGAATCTGCTGTTTCCATGGCGCTTACGAATAAAAAAGACATAAATTCCCTTTGTGAAATCAAGGCGGTAGAATTGCTGTATCGCCCAAGCGCTGAGCGACTTAAACAGTCTGTAAATGAAATTCTTGAAAAAACGGGCTGTGAAATTTCGGATATAGACGCCGTATTTGTCGGACTCAACACGGTTTCGGCGAATGACGACGCTTATAATCATTTTATAAACAATGTTTTAGAGGATACGCCTGTTGTACAATACAAGTCTGTTTTTGGCGAGTCGCTGTCTTCTTCGGCTTTGGCGGTTTACGCTGCCGCCAAATGCTTGAAAAACAACAAAATACCTGCTTTTCTGCTCAAAAATGGCGAAAAGGAGATCAACGGCGTAAAAAATATTTTACTGTACAATCATTATAAAAATAAATCACATTCGTTAATACTATTATCGCTATGTTAAAATTAATCGGATTTTCGCTCATACAATGTATGTTTCTGGCTGGTGGTCAGGTATTTTTGAAATTTGCCCTTGCCAGAATAGATAATTTCAGTTGGACCTGGAAATTTTTCGGCTCGCTTTTCACCATCTGGCAATTTGCGGCGTCGGGACTTTCCATGCTATTGGCTTCATTGATATGGTTTTACATCATCAAACATTACGAACTGTCTCTGGCTTACCCGCTTACGAGTTTCAGTTACATCTTCGGCACGCTGGCTGCCATCTTTATTTTCGGAGAATCGGTGCCTGTAATGCGCTGGGTAGGCGTTGTTTTGATCATGGTAGGCGCGGCTTTTTTGTCAAAACCTTCCTGAAAATTAAACGAAAAAGAAAAATTGCAGTCTAAAAAAATTAAAAGCCAATTCATAATGAGACAATTTTTCATTTACAGTCTGTTATTTTTCATATCCTATTCTTTATCAGCACAATATAAGGAAGTTGCCGATACGGAAAAACAGGTTATTATTCAAAAAATAACCCAAGCCGCCGCCGAAATGAAGACGATGAAATGCGATTTCGTGCAAACGAAAGAACTGTCGTTTATGAATGACAACGTCGTTTCGGAAGGGAAAATGTTCTATAAATCAAGCAATAAAATACGTTGGGAATACGTAAAACCCTATCAATATGTGTTTTCAATGGACGGAGAGAATGTAAATATCTCGTCGGGCGATAAAACGAATAAAATTCCACTCAAGGCGAGCAAAATATTCAGCGAAATCAGCCGGGTGATGATAGGCGGTATCAGCGGGTCGGGACTGGTTGATTCCAAGGATTTTACGTCCCGGTTGATGGCGGGAACGGCGGATTATAAAATTATCCTGACGCCCCTGAAAAAAGAAATAAAAGACATGTTTTCCGAGATACAACTGTTTGTCAATAAGTCGAATAGTCGTGTAAAATCGGTCATAATGGTCGAAAAAAGCGGAGATAAAACAACGGTAGATTTAAAAAATATTCAAGTAAATACTGCAATAAACGATGAAATATTTAGTAACTAACTTGCTGATAATAATGATGATGACAGGCTGTTCATCCATTGACGGCGTAAAACGCGCCCAATATGCCAAGCCGTCGGATTTGCGGGTCTGGAACGACGCTATCCGGCAGGACACGGCAAAAATGACTTTACGAATTGATATTCAGGTCAAAGACAAGGATTTTTCAGGGCTTTGCATTTTGAAAAATATGGATAACCAGTTAAAAGGAACGGTTGTTAACGATATGGGCGCAAAGGCTTTCGATTTTATTTTAACCGGCGAAGGCTGCCAATTGCTTGACGTCAATTCGATGCTTGATAAAGCATACATTATCAGGACTGTAGAAGACGATTTGCATTTCCTTTTCGAGGCGGACAACCCCGAATCGCAATTTTATGCGGACGGAGAACGTTTTGAACAGGATAATTTACTGATAATCAATTATAAAAAGAAACAAATCGTAAAAGAACCGAGCGGCGCAATCGTTTTATCCAATCTGAAATACGGCGTCAAATATAAATTACGCCGTATCGCAGAAATAGACCGCAACAAAATCATTCTGTAAAATGCTGAAAGACACGCTGTTTACCATTCAACAAAAAGAGGAGACCGGCGACAGTTGTATCTATCATCTGTCGCTCAACGCTTTACATCCGATATATGCGGCGCACTTTCCCGGTAATCCGGTAACGCCCGGAGCCTGTATTGTTCAGATAATCAAAGAATTGACGGAAGATATATACCAAAAGCCTTTGTCCGTCCATACCGTCAAAAACACCAAATTCCTAAATGTAATCAATCCACTGAAAAACAGGGAAATAACGATACATCTCTCATACAAAAACAGTGACGATAAAAGCGTCTCGGTGTCGGGAAACGTAATCCGTGAAGATACGGTATTTGCCAAGGTTTCGTTGATACTGTTCTGATACACCGTAAATTTCAGATTAGGCTTATCATGATAACAGCGGAATCGCAACTTTTTTTGTTCTTTCCGATAAAAAAACGTATTTTTGTCGCAAAATTTAGTCTCTTGTGATTGTTTTGAAAAAGAATACTTCTGCTTTCGCGCTTTCGCGACTTCGCATATTTGCACTGATAATCATAGTATTATGGGTCGGACTTTCGTGCGCCAACGTTGGAAATCCGAACGGAGGACCATACGACGAAGTGCCGCCGAAGTTTATTGGCAGCAATCCCGCCCTGAATCAGTTGAATTTTCAGGGAAAAGTGATAGAAATAGAATTTGACGAGTTTGTTTCGGTTGACAATCCAAGTGAAAACGTGATAGTTACGCCGCCGCAAAAGCAAAACCCCACCGTTCTGAATCTGGGCAAAAAAATCCGCATCGAACTCAAGGACACGCTGAAGGAAAATACGACGTACACGATTGATTTCACAAGTTCGGTTGCCGACAATAATGAAAAAAACGTGCTGGAGAATTTCAGTTTTGCTTTTTCGACAGGCGATGTACTTGATACCATGAAGATTAGCGGCAGACTGATTGACGCCGAAACGCTGGAACCGATACAAAAAATAATGGTCGGCATCCATAACGACCTGTCGGATACGGCTTTCGTCAAAACGCCGTTCCTGAGAACCTCCAAGACTAATGAAAGGGGACGTTTTGTGATTCACAACATTACGCCCGGCGAGTATCACGTTTTTGCGCTCGAAGACAAAAACCGCAACTATGCCTACGACAAGAATGCCGACGAGGGTTTGGCGTTTCTCGACACCGCCGTCCACCCGTATGCCCTGCGCGAAATGGTGCCCGACACGATTTGGAAAGACACGATTACGATTGATACGGTCATGCTGGTTGAAAAAACGATTTTCTATCCCAATGATTTGATATTGTGGTATTTCAAGGATTCGATTGCGCCGCGCCAGCGAATGCTGAAACCCGACCGTCCGCAGGATTTCGTCTTGTCTCTGAAATTCAACGCTCCGATGGATACGTTTCCGGTTCCGCAACCGGTTAATTTTGAGCCTGTTGATTCGGTCTGGTACGTGCCGCAAAGAGCTGACGACGCCGAAAGTTTCGGTATCAATTACTGGATTCTCGATTCGATGATTTACAACATAGACACGCTCGAAATGGCTGTTTCGTACTGGAAGAACAATGATTCGATTCCCGATTTGCTTGAATTGCAGACCGATACGGTGAGCCTTGTCAATAAAAACAAAGCCGCCGAAAAAAAGAAACCCAAACGGAAACCTCCGCGCGTGAGACCCAACAAGGAGGATTCCGCCGATTCCATTCCTCAAGAACCTGAAAAAGAACCTGTTATACCGTTACAGGTTTCCATTTCTCCTGCCGGCACGCTGAATCCCGAAGACGTCATCAAAATCACGTTGAACGAGCCTGTCTTGGATGTGAAAAAGGAGTTTTTCACGCTGGAACTTGGAAAGGATACTCTATGGGAAGCGGCTGATTTTGAGTTTGTTGAAGATTCTACCATAGCGATGACGTATTACATCAAGCGCCCGTTCGGTTATGACGAGCGCTATCGTTTGTTGATAGATTCCGCCACGCTTTGCAGCGTTTACGGGCATTGTAACGAAAAGGCAAGTATCAATTTTACCGTCAAAACCGAAAAGGATTATGCGCATCTGTCCGTAGCAATCGAGGGGCTTCCGAGGGTTTTGAGTTCACAGTTAGAGGTTCAAAGTTCAAAGTTCGAAGTTCAAGGTTCAACGGGAGAGGATTCTTTGAACCTTGAACCTGAAACCTCGAACCTCGAACCTGATTCCTTGAACCTCGAACCTGAAATCTTGAACCTTGAACCTGATTCTCTGAACCTTGAACCTGAAACCTCGAACCTCGAACCTGATTCCTTGAACCTTGAACCCGAAACTTTGAACCCGGATTCGTTTCCAACGAATCCGATGCCCGCTATCATGGAACTGTTGAACGGCAGCGGTTCTCCGGTACGGAAAGCCGCTGTAATAGATGGAGTTGCAACATTCAGAAATATGGCGCCCGAAAAATATTACGCCCGCATCATTCTCGACGAAAACGGCAACGGCAAATGGGACGCGGGCAATTACGCGGAAAAACGGCAGCCCGAACGGGTCATTTATTTTATGACGCCGAAAACGGCACAGTTTGATTTGACGATTCCGAATTGGTCGTATGAAGAGACGTGGGATGTTTCGACCGTTCCAATCGGCGAAAA
Source organism: Tannerella sp. (assembly GCA_031277235.1). Taxonomy (GTDB): domain Bacteria; phylum Bacteroidota; class Bacteroidia; order Bacteroidales; family Tannerellaceae; genus Tannerella. The sequence continues at coordinate 1,396 of JAITMT010000079.1, read as the reverse complement.
ACCGCAGGAACTGCTCAAAAACAAGCCAAAAGAGACAACGCGGCAAAAACGCGATTACCGGGAAGAAAGTAAACCGAGAAATAGTCGGGGATCGAGTAGCCCGAATATCAGGGGATTACCACTTTAGCAACCGGGATTTTTAACTTTTTAGGATTTGTTCAGTCAAAATGAAAATGATGATGAGTTTATGAAAACGATTAAAATGATTTTGATATTTTTAATATTTTGTCTTTCAGATGTTTCTGCACAGGACAAAGTATTTTCGACAGCATTGAATAAAGGCGAAAAAGTCAGTTACGACCTGAATTTCAAATGGGGTCTCCTGATGATGCGCGCCGGCGAAGCGACTTTTACGTACAACAGCAATCAGTCCGTTCCGGGCGCAACTTCCAGATACAGACTGACTTTCAAATCAACAAAGTTTTTCGACGGCATATTCAAGATGCGCGACACGCTGGATTGTTATTTCAATGACGATTACAAACTGATTTACAGCCGGAAAGGCTCGGACGAAGGCGGCTATTACCTAATTGACGAACTGTGGCTGAATCACGGCGCAAACAGTACGCAGGTGCGCTCCAAACGCTACACGCCCACCGCGCTGAAAATTGATACGATCATGACCGCTACGGGCGAGGTGGTGGATATGCTGGGGGGGATTTTCCTGTTGCGCGGCATTGACCGCACGAAACTGAAGTCTGGCGACAAGTTTCCCATAACGGTAGCCATCGGGAGAGACCTCGTGAAAATGACGTTTATCTATCAGAATCAGGCGATTGTGGAGCGCGATAATGTCAAATACAACACGCGCTATTTCAAAATAGACATTTACGACGAGGCGTTCGAGAGTTCGAAAACGTCGGCGGAAGTATGGGTCGGCGACGACGATAACTTCCTGCCCATCAAGGTGCGCAGCAAACTGAAACTCGGCTACGCCGAAGCGTATTACAAGGATTCCTCAGGCTTGAAAAATCCGCTTTCTTGCCGGATTGAGGTGGGGAAATGATGGATTTTCCTGTTTCAGGCGTCATATTTTTTCGTTTATTAAGATTTTCCAGTGTCCTGTTTTGTCGGAACCGACGCGGGAAATGATACCGACATTTCTGAGTTTGTTAATGTTATTTTTTATGGCTCTGTCTGATATATTTAATTGTTTTGACAATTCCATAATGGTAATATTCGGATTAATTTCCATAAGTTTCATTATTTCCAATCCAATTACAGGGAATTTTTTATCTTTTACAGGGAACTTTTCGTTATTTACAGGGACATTTTTATCTGATAAATTGGGTGTATTTTCTTTAGTTTCGACAAAATCTCTGTTTTTATTTACCTGCGTTTTGTAGTAAGCGTCAATGCGATTTTTCACTTCCTCAAAACTGATGTCGCCTTCAAT
>JAITMT010000034.1 GCA_031277235.1 Tannerella sp. | reverse complement strand
ACCGGATTGTTGGATGTAACGTGGCGACCGGTCAAATCAGCTTGAAATGTCGCCGGTTTGCAATATACCTGTCCGGCAGAGAGATTGGTAGCAACCTGCACGCCGTTTTCAAAAATATCCGTACCGTTTTGGGTGGCAACAATATAATACATATCATAATGAGAGTTGCTCGCAAATGTTAAGTTGCTTCTCCTTCCCAAATGGTAATAATCCGTACCTAAAGTGGGCGCCGGGTATATTCCGGTCGCTTCAGCCAAAGCTTGATATTGATTCAGGGCATAAACCGAAATGGGAACGTCTGACTGCACCCGAACAGATTTATTGCTGGTTACGGGTGGAGGATTAGCAGCACCATTATACGACTGATAGGCGGCTGTCCTCTGTGCGGGTGTAAGGGGAAAAGTGGTTACGCTTGAGGCGCCCACGGAAAAGGGAACGACTTCCCCCGATTCCGTAAACGTAATGGTTCCGGTGGCAGGCGCATCCGCCACGAGTCTGATTTGAAGATGTAGATTGTCTAGAGCTGCAGGACCAAATATCGCTGCATTATCCCCGAAAGACAACCAGAAATCCGTGCCGCGGGTGTCTATCTGTGCATATGATGCGTTGCCGTACAGTAAACACAGGGTTGTGGTGATAACCGTAAATATCCGTTTCATAACATTAAATCTTTTTCAGATTAATAGTCAATTTTTCGACGGTTATCTCCGCAACTTCCCAGTGCCCCGACAATTCCTCTCCTTCGGAGGATTGGGGAAAAGCCGTTGCAGGCAGTGCATAAAATATCGCTACACAACCAATCAATAGTAAAGATAATTTTCTTTTCATAATAATGCTATTTTCTTCTTTTATGTTTTTTATTGTAATTTCCAATTTGTTTCGCTCAACGCAAGTGCAAAGATGAAGGGTTTTTCACAATATACACCAATAATTTCAGGTGGAAAACAGGTGGAAAACAAAAAAAAAAGACATGGAATTCAGGTGGAATTTTTTATTAAATCATTGATTTTCAATAGCCATAAAATTAACTGTTTCAAAAGTGTTTGCTGTTTCAAAAAAACACACTACATTTGCACCCTGCTTGTGTCATTAAAAACAAGAACGAGTTATGTTAAAAACAGTTTATGTCTACTTTATCTTCACCTTATGTGTTTTCATGAGGGTATCCGCGCAAAACGGAATACAGACGGAGATTGATTCCCTGTCTAAAATCGTGAACGACCCCGAAGTATCCCTGCCGGAAAAAATATACTCCATGGGAAGCCTTTCAACGTTATATCACATACAGGGCGACAGTGTAAACAAGACAAAGTTTCTGGAAGAGGCGCGCGATCTTGCCCTCCGGCAAACGGACAGGAAATACATGATTTATGTATATTATCACGAATTGTATGAAATTACGCGCACCTATCCGAAAGATACCGCCCGGATATACGGGGTCATTGACAGCATTTATGCGGAAATCGCACATACCGCCGACCGCGAGGCTCAGGCACTGGGCTATCAGACGACAGGTTACGCCAAATATCTGCTCATCCCGGGCTATGATTTCGGCGACATCTACAAATCCCTGTCCATCGCCGAAAAACTGCCCGACAAGTCGCCCCGAAAGTACCGGATACTGACTTGGCTTTATTACGCACTGACTATGAAGACTCTATCCGCAGGCGGGGAAAACTATAAAAACAATCTCCAACTGATGCTGCAGGCTGCCGAAAAAGCAGGCGACAGGAATTTCATCTGCGAGGCATTAAGCCAGCAACTGGCTTATACCTATTCCCGTTCGCCGGAAGATCAAAGCAAATTTCTGGAGCATTTTGAACGTCTGGAAGATTACATTTCCAGAAACGGTCCCGCAATCAGATGCGACTTTTACGCGGAAGCCGTCCATTTTTTATTGTATCTCTACACACACGCCGATATTCCCGACCCGGACGAACGGTACAAAAAATCAATCGGCAAATACGTGGAAAATTGCAAAAAAATATCTGTAAACAACCCGTATTTCCATCGGGGTTTGCTCAATATTGAAATTCTGGAAGCAACGACACGGAAAGATTATGCCAAACTCGAAGAACTCAAACTGCAGAAAATCGCAGACCGCAAAGCAAACGGGGAACATTTTCGCATTTGGGCGGATTTCTATGATTTGGGCAGTTTCTATCTGACGGAAAAACGGTATCAGCAGGCGGCAGAGGCGCTGGAGAAGAGTTTGAGTTACTACGTGGACTATACCAATGCTCAACTGACGGAACAGCAGACGATTGCCGAGGTAAAGTTTGAGACGGAAAAAAAAGAGAATGAACTGAAACTTGCCCGTACAAGAAATACGTTTCTGTCAATCATCGCAGTTCTGGTAGTCTGTTTCTCGATTTTTTTGACGGTTTACTTCAAGAAACGCCATACCAGAATCCGGCTGCAAAAGGAGAACGCCGAACAGCAAAAGGAAAATGCCGAACAGAGGGCGCAACTGTTGCAATATGAAAAGGAAAACGCCGAACAGCGGGCGCTACTCCTGCAATATGAAAAGGAAGTAACGCAGAAAAGGCTCATATCTTCCAATCTCCGGATTCAGAAAAAGAACGAAATACTGGAAAAAATAAGAAAAAAAATCAACGACAGCGAAATACGCAAACTGATACGTACCGACTATGCCAGTGACAGGGATTATGCCGATTACGACAGGGTTTTCGGAGAGATTCATCCCGAATTTTTCGAGATCCTGCAAGAAAAAGCCTTTCCCCAAAAACTTACGCAACTTGAGTTGCGCTACTGCGCCTATATCTACATGAACAAGGGCAACAAGGATATAGCGCGCGATTTGGACGTGAGTAACAATACCGTTCAAAGCAACAAGAACTACCTGAAAAAGAAATTGAAATTAGGTAAAAACATCACGCTGGATGCTTTCATTCAAAGCATTAACGTAAGACCACTCACCCTGCCGCCGCCGGAATTGGACGTTTAGATAGAGTGTAGTTGTTAGAGTGTAGAGTGCAGTTGTTTTATTGATAATGGGAAGTTGAGAGTGTTTACTTTTGCCTGTGTTTGTGTCCGCAGGCAACGCTTCCGTTCGCCTGCGGTTATGAAAATTTGGCATTCCAAGCCATTTCTCAAAAATTTGTTGTATTTTTGCACCCCGATGGGAAGAATTATAGCGATAGATTATGGTCAAAAACGCACGGGAATAGCCGTTACAGATCCGATGCGAATGATTGCAAACGGACTCACAACCGTCCATAGCAGCGAAGCGCCGCAATTTATTGTTGATTATGCGGCGAAGGAAACGGTAGATATGATGGTCGTAGGCTTGCCCAGAAAAATGAACGGCGAGCCGTCCGACAACATGCGAAATATCGAGGCGTTTGTGAACCGGATGCGGAAAATTCTGCCCGGTTTGCCCATCGAGTTTTGCGACGAGCGATTCACCTCCGTCATGGCGCATCAGGCGATGATTGACGGCGGTTTGAAGCGGAAAAAAAGACAGGACAAAGCGCTGGTGGACGAAATCAGTGCGGTATTGATTCTGCAAAGTTTTTTAGAGAGTAAGAAAACAGGAAAGGAGAAAAGTCTAAATGGATAATATATTGAGATATAACCGTTTACCCATTCTCCCGTTTATACGTTTACACAAAAATAATTTAGAATGATTTTACCGATTTATACATACGGACAACCCATTTTGAGAAAAGTAACGGAACCCGTTCCCGCAGACTATCCCAACCTCAAACAGTTGATTGAAGACATGTTTGAAACGATGGAAAAGGCTGATGGCGTGGGACTTGCAGCACCGCAGGTCGGACATTCCATCCGGATGCTGGTGATCAACGGCGATTCGATTAAAAAGAACTATCCCGAATGCGAAGGGTTTATCAGAGTGATGATTAATCCCGAACTGCTGGAAGAAAGCAAGGAAAAAGTATCGCTGGAAGAGGGCTGTCTCAGTTTTCCCGGCATCCACGAAAAAGTGATACGGACGAAGCAAATTACCATAAAATACTACGACGGCGATTTCAGGGAACACATCGAAGCGCTCGACGGTTTCGCCGCAAGAATTGCGTTGCATGAACTGGAACATCTTGAAGGTCATGTATTTATAGATACGATTTCACCCATCAGAAGGCAGTTGAACAAGGGAAAACTCAACAGCGTCATCAGGGGAAAAGCCGAAGCCAAATACAAAATAAAACCGGTCAGATAAAATGAAAAAATTTATAGTCTTCCTGCTTCTGAATCTGTGCGTCGCCGGCTCGGCTGTGGCGCAAATCAATACCGACAGAGTCATTGCCATCGGTCGGAATGCCCTGTATTTTGAAGACTATATCCTTGCCATTCAATATTTTAACCAGGTCATCAAGGCAAAACCCTGGCTGGCGCAACCGTATTTCTATCGCGCCGTGGCAAAACTGAGCCTCGACGATTACAGCGGCGCGGAAGAAGATTGCACGCTGGCGCTGGAGCAAAATCCGTTCCTCGTACAGGCGTTTTATGCACGCGGCATTGCGCGGCAAAGTCTTGGCAACTACGACAAAGCCGTCGAAGACTACAAAAAGGGACTGGAATTTCGCCCCAAAGACCGCTCCATGACGACCAACATGGCGATTGCCTATATTCAGAAAAAGGATTTCGAAAAGGCAAAGGAGATTTTTAACGAACTCATCACTTCCTATCCGAAGGAATCCAACGGCTATCTGGCGCGCGGCTCGCTGTATGCCGAAACGGGCGACACGGTTTCCGCGCTCGTTGACTACCACAAAGCCATCGAGTTAGATCCCTATTACGCGCCTTCCTACGGCAACAGGGCGTTGCTCTACTACCAAAAGGATTCGCTCGACAAGGCGCTGGCTGACCTGGACGAAGCCATTCACCTCAATCCGCGCGAAGAAGGATTTTACATCAACAGGGGCTTGGTCAGATATAATAAAAACGACCTGCGCGGCGCCATGGCGGACTACGACCGCGTTATCGAACTGAATAACAGCAATTTGATTGCACGTTTCAATCGAGGTCTGCTGCGCTTTCAGGTGGGCGACAACAACCGCGCCATTGAAGATTTTGACATGGTTATCCGCCTCGAACCCGACAATTACATGGCGTATTACAACCGTGCGCTACTGCTGAGCGAAACGGGCGACTACCAAGCCGCCATCAAGGATTTGGACGTGATTTTGAACCAGTATCCGAACTTCCTGCCCGGTTATTACGGTCGCGCCGACGCGAAACGGAATACCGGCGATATTTCAGGCGCGGACAAGGATTACTGGTACGCCGTGGAACTGGAACGCACGCACGGGCAAAACAGAAGCCGCAGTCAAACCCAATCCCAAACCGCCGCTAAAACCGACGATACCGCCCCGGACGACGACGAGAAAAAAAGCAAGGAAACGCGCGAGGAATCCGATAAAAACATCAACAAATTCAATCAACTCGTTGTGTATGACAAGGATACCGAACAGAAAAGCAAATATCAGAGCGAAATACGCGGTCGCGTGCAGGACAAGAAAATCCGCATAGACCTGGAGCCGCAATTTATCATCACCTATTACGAAAGTATCGGCGAAATCGGCAATCCGGTGCATTACAACAAGATGATCGAACTGTTCAACGATAGAAAGGCGCTGGGCTGGCAGTTGATTCTCACCAATCGCGAAGCCTCGCTCAATGAAGACCAGATTAACCGGCATTTCGCGTCCATCAACGAATATTCTGCAAAAATCAACGAAGATTCCACGAAAGCGGATTTCTATTTCGGTCGCGGAATGGATTTCATGCTGGTGCAGGACTTCAACGAAGCCATTCAGAACTTCGACAAGGCGATAGCCCTCAATCCCAACTATACGCTCGCCTATTTCAATCGCGCCGCCGTCCGCTACAAACAGATTGATTTTGAACTGTCCAACACTTCGCGGGACGCGCTGTCGGAGGTGATGAGCATGCAACTTAACAACAACGGCGCCGTTACGCAAACGACCAATACCCTCCCCTCCCAATTCGAGAGCAATCAGTTCAACTACGAAATGATCATGCGCGACTACAACACTGTTATTCAGCAAGATCCTGCCTTCACTTTTGCCTATTTCAACCGTGGAAACCTGCGTTGTTTACAGCGTGATTTCAAGGCTGCCATCCTCGACTACAACGAGGCAATCAAGCGCAATCCGCAATTCGCCGAAGCCTATTTCAACCGCGGTCTGACCCGCCTCTCGCAAGGCGACGCCCAACGCGGCATCACCGACCTCAGCAAAGCCGGCGAACTCGGCATCATCAACGCCTACAGCATTATCAAACGTATGACGGCGGAGAATTAAGGCTTGAAGGCTCGTCCCTTCAGGACGTTCCGTCACCGGGCATCCCGTCAGGGATGGAAGTTTGGTAGAAAGGATGTTGGCTCCGTAAAAGCATGCCGTCAGGTATGCAACCTCTGCGCGTTAAGGTCGCATACCTGACGGCATGCGTCTTGCGGGTGGCTGATTTTCTACCAATCTATATTCCCTAACGAGAAATTTTGTCCGAATCCCTTAGGAGCATACCTTCATGATTGCCCATCCTTTGCGATTGAGAGAATTCCCGCAGAGATTAATGCCAACATTTGAAATGCCCTCAGGTTTGACAACTCTAACAGGGTTCGGAACCCTGTTAGAGTTTTGAAATCCCGCTCGCGCCGGTTTGTAACCGGTGCGTTCATGTCACGGCTTGCCAATCCGCGCCGGCGGGTTACCGGGATTCTTCAAATTCTGTTAATTCTGTTCCCTCTCTTGCTTTATACGGCGGTCGTATAAGCGTTTATACGTTCACCGTATAACCACTTATACGTTCATCGTATATGCACTTATACGCCTCTGCGGTCAAGCCGGGGTTAAATCCCTGTCAAAAACCGCCGTTCGCGGTTCCTTGAGCAACTGTTTGGAGTTGCCGCCAAACTGCGTGGTCACTTCCACCCTGTACAGAGCACCTGGCGGGAGTGCGGGTATCAGGATCATGAGTTCGGACGGATTGTTGATCACAATATCCGTGGGATCAACCTTGATGCGCCCTGCGGCATTGACGAAATACACGCCGTTGTCTGGATTGTCGCCTGCAATTTTGAGTTTGCTGCCTGCGATTCTGAGGTTGTGGGCGGACGTGAGCAGGTCGTTGACGCTGCCGGTCTTCATGTCCGTCACCTGCGCGATGCTGAGGGCGGCGTCTGCCACGCCGAGAATCTCTACCGTGACGGCGTCCAGTTCCCTGCGCAGCATCGCTCCCTGCACGAAGTCGAACGACAGGGTGTGTTTCGCGCGGTCGAACTGCTCTCCGGGACTTGCAAACGAACCTCTGACATGCGCCGCGGCGGTGAACCATCCGGCGTTAATCGAAAATCCGTCGCACAGGTTATACGCCATCTCCTTGAAAAAGAGGTTTACGGCGTGTTCCATGGCGGCAGCCGAAACGTCCGCTCCGCCGCGCGTTACTGCCGACGCGCATACATCGTCCACGCTCAACGAACGCTCCGATGCAACCCTCGCAATGTAATCGTCCGGGTTTTCCGTCAATACGTTATCGTAGAGATAACACTTGATTTTGTGTAATGTGCTCATAACTTATTTAAATATAATAACTGAATAATCGGTTCATGGAATTTTCGGATACAAATGTACGGGTAATATATAAAGAGTTGGTAAGGATTTCTAAATCCTTACCAACTTTTTCATTTTGTATAGATTTTTTTGGGGGGAGGATTCTTTAATTGACAATGGATAATTGACAATTGACAATGAAAAGCCAAAGTCCGTTCTCCCGTTTATCCGTTCTCCCGTTCTCACCTTGCTCGGCGTAGGCTCCGCTCGCGCCGGTTTGTAACCGGTGCGTTCATGGCACGGATTGCAAATCCGCGCCGTGCGGAAAAACCTCATTTTCACCTCATTTTTTCTACAAAACAACCTCAGTAGAAAAATAACGGACGGAGACAGTAACCTCATTACCTCATTATCATGCGATTAATGAGGTAATGAGGTTGATGGTGGCGGTGATGTCACATCTACTGAGGTTGTTTTGTTTTTGGAATCAGGTAAAAATGAGGTTTCATTGCGTGATAATTTTTGAACGTATTTTTGAAA
>JAITMT010000026.1 GCA_031277235.1 Tannerella sp. | reverse complement strand
TTTCAAAAATACGTTCAAAAATTATCACGCAATGAAACCTCATTTTTACCTGATTCCAAAAACAAAACAACCTCAGTAGATGTGACATCACCGCCACCATCAACCTCATTACCTCATTATCATGCGATTAATGAGGTAATGAGGTTACTGTCTCCGTCCGTTATTTTTCTACTGAGGTTGTTTTGTAGAAAAAATGAGGTGAAAATGAGGTTTTTCCATTTCCAAAAAAGAACGGATAATTTTTTTACTCAAACCACACATATTTTACACCCCACCCGTTGGGATTGAAAAGAAGTCTGGGTATAAATAGGGATATACATAAAAAATTTAATGAATCTCCGCATAAACACCTAAAAGAGTGCAATAATGAATCCGACGGATTCAAATATTTATAGAAAGCACCATTCGGGTTAATATACGACTCCGAAGGAGTCGAATGGGGTTGAAATATGACATTTTCTATAAACATGCAATCCCTTCAGGTGGGGTGTAAAAAATGAGGGTTTGAAATATTTGAAAATGCGTTCTAAAAATTGAATAACGTTAACATCAATGTCCCGTTAGGGACAGGATATTGGTAGAAAACATGTCACACACAACGGGCGTGCCATTAGGTACGCGATATGAAAAAAATCAACCTGTTGCGTACCTGACGGCACGCCAGGCGGGAGAGAAAATCCGTATTTTACCAATATCCAATCCCTACGGGATAAAAGAACGAAGAATATTTTCATGATATGCACATTTTTTACACCCCACCCTTCCGGATTGAAAAGAAGTTTGGGCATGAATAGGGATATACATATTTTATTAATTATCGGAGCAACGTATATTGCTAATAATCAAATATATAACTAATTCAATTCAATCACCGTAATCCCCGCGCCGCCGAACTGCACTTGTTCGTCGTGGAAACGTTCGATACCTGAAACCGTTGATAGATAGTCGCGTATGAGTTGGCGAAGGATGCCGTTGCCCGTGCCGTGCAGGATTCTGACGGGCGAAACATTGGCTATCATTGCGTCGTCTATAAAATACGTAACTGTCTGAATGGCTTCGTCTCCGCGCATTCCGCGCACGTCAATTTCGCGCTTGAAATTCAATTTCCTTTCGCGAATGGAATCGGCTGTTTGGGCGCTGATAAACGTGTTTTTCCGGGTTTCCTTTTTGAGCAGACTGTGGCTCACCTTTTCCAGTTTTTCGACCGGAACGGTCGTTTTTATCATTCCCAACGCAATAACTGCCTGTTTATCTTTTATTTCAAGAATTGTACCTACAGCCGTTTGCCCTTCGATGCGCACCGCGTCGCCTTTGATTAATTCCGTAACTACCTCTTTTTCAGGGATTATTTCCGGTTTCTGTTTTTTCTTCTTTTTTTGCGACTGTCTTTTTTGCAGTTTTTCGATTTTTGAACTGACAGGTGAATTATCAACCTCAGTATCTGTAATTTGCGATTTGAATTTTTCCAGTTCGGAGCGGACGTATTTTGTGCGTTCGCGGTCGGCTTGTGCTTCCTTTATTTCGCGTATCGTGTTCTCTATCTTGGCGTTAGTCTCCGAAAGAATATGACTTGCCTCTGTTTTAGCCTTTTGCAGGATTTCCTTGCGCTGGCGATTCACGTCGTCGAGGTCTTTTTCATAGCGGGCGGTCAGTTCTTCGAGTTTTTTTTCTTCCTGCCTGATATTCCGGCGTTTCGTTTCCCAATAGCGTTTGTCGCGGATAATATCCTGCAAATATTTATCCATGCTAATATAATCATTACCAACCTTCTCCGATGCTTCCGCAATAACGTCTTCGGGAAGTCCGATCTTGCGCGCGATTTCGACGGCAAACGAACTGCCCGGTCGCCCGATGGACAGCAAAAACAGCGGCTGCATCAAATGGCGGTCGTATAACATGGCTCCGTTGACGACGCCCTCATGATCTTCGGCATATTGTTTAAGATTCTGATAGTGAGTGGTTATCACGCCAAAACTACCGTTACGATTCAACCGTTCCAAAATGGATTCCGCCAGCGCGCCGCCAATCAACGGCTCGGTGCCGCTTCCAAATTCGTCAATGAGTATCAACGTTTTAGACGTACTGTTCCGGACAAAAAACTTCATGTTCGTCAGGTGTGAACTGTACGTACTGAGGTCATCCTCAATGCTTTGCTCGTCTCCGATATCAATAAAAACCTGTTCAAAAATGCCTGCCCGCGATTTTTCGTGCAAAGGTATCAAAAGCCCGCATTGAAGCATGTATTGCAGCAGTCCGACCGTTTTCAGGCATACCGATTTTCCGCCGGCATTGGGACCGGAAATAATCAAAATTCTGTTTTCGTGATCCAGCGAAATATCTAACGGAACGACCGTTTTTTCCTGTTTTTTCAGCGACAGAAACAGCAGCGGATGTTTGGCGCTTGCCCAATCCAGTAGGGGTTTATCCTCGAGAATCGGCTTTATTCCGTTGATTTCCAGTGCAAAAAGCGCTTTTGCACGGATAAAGTCAATCTGCGCCAGAAAAATGTATGATTGCAGAATATCGGGGACGGACGGGCGAATAACGTCCGTAAAAGCGGTCAGAATCCTCACAATCTCGCGTTTTTCCTCGCTTTCGAGTTCGCGGATGCGGTTATTGGCTTCCACAACTACCTCAGGCTCAATGAATACGGTTTTTCCGGTCGCCGATTCGTCGTGAACGATTCCGCGAATTTTGCGCTTGAAGGCGGGCGCCACGGGAATGACTAATCGCCCGTCGCGCATGGTAGGCGTAACATCCTTATCCACAATACCTTCCGATTGTGCCGAACGCAGAATGGATTGCAGATTGCGGGAAATATTGCCCATCGTACTTGTCAATTCCCTCCGAATCCGCGTCAATTCAGAGGATGCATTATCCTTGATGCGACCGTATTTGTCTAAAATATTGTCTATCTGCGAAATAAGTTTTGGAAAAACGGGAATATCGCCTGCCAGCGCGGAAAGGGTCGGGTATTTCGTCTCCCCGTCCTTATCCGATTGACGGAAGAAGTGAGTGATATTATAAATAGTTTGTAATGAACGTTTTATGTCGAAGAGTTCTTTTTCGTCGAGGAACGTTCCTTCCGGGCGGATGCGTTTCAGGGAATAGCGTGCATCTATGAAATAATCGGTCGGAAACGCGCTTTCGTCTTGCAGGATTCGGACAAACTCTTCGGTTTGAAGCAGGCGTTCCGTTATGGCGTCCGGCTCCCGTAAAAAGGTCAATTCGTCCACACATTCTTTTCCCAATATGCTGATACATTTGTCTTTAATCAGTTGGCGAATCTTGTCGAAACCTATTTTCTGCTCAAAATTTTCGGGATAAATCACGGTTACTTTTCAATATTTACGCTGCAAAAATAGTAAAATTTGCAGAGACCGTGAAATGGAAATCAGTCCATCTTTACTTTTTCGCGAGTTTCATGAGTTTTGCAAACAGTTTGTTTGCTTTCGAGACATGCCTTTCATATTTCAGCGGTTTTATCTTTAGAACATCCTCCATGTCTTTTTCATCAATGCCTAACATGTCAATAATTTCCTGATAATTAGCCGGTTTATCCATGATACGATCCGACCGGTACAAGTCGGCAGCCTTCTCCCGGGTTATTTCGCTGCGGCGAACCATCGTGCTGTACTGGCAGATTCTTCTTTCGTAACCATAGATATGATGGCGGACATAGTTTGTAAAAGGCTCGATGATGCAGTCAAAATGTTTGGAATATTCGCGACCGGTATCGTCCTGCCAGTCAAGTTCTTTCGCAATAAACTCGCCCATTTCCCTGTCTGACGGATTTTTTATGTAGAACAGGGGACGTACCTCCCTGGGAAAATTACCGGTGCGCTTGCCTATGGACAGTTTGAAAAAATTCAAATCCGGATAAATCAAAAAATCATTCATTTCCTTTTTCGTTAAACCTCCGGCTTCCTTCATGATATACTTGAAACGCACGATATCCTGCGTCGTATCGGGGAGAAACGAGTCTTCTTCAAGCGGAGATGTACCGAGCAGAATAACCGGAATGCCATAATCCTTCGCAACCTTGTACATATTGGCTTTTATCGCGATGCCGCAGGCGCCGCAAATATCGCCCGAACGGAGAAACATGTTTTTATAGATTTTTTTCAAAACATCGTTATCCGGCTTGCAAACAATGTGTTTTACCCGCATCTTTTCGACAGCCCGCTCCATGTTATCAACAGCCAGCCGGCTTGCGAATCCGTTATCGTAAGTCATGGTCAGGACTTTCAGTTTATATACCTTGACCGCCAGATAGAGTATGTACATGCTGTCTTTTCCCCCGCTCAACGGGACTAAAGCGTCGTATTCTCCACGTTTTCCGGCTTTTGCGGCTTCCAAAATCCGAATCAGTTTGTCTTCGCCATAAGGCTCAAATACGTGACTGGATGAGCACATGGAACACGTATCTTCCTCATTGAAAGCCAGTCCGGGATACGCATCCGTTAAAATACACTTCTTGCATTCTTTCATGTTGCGGTTAGTTTTTATCTTAAACGGACAAAAAGATTTTATATTGTGGTTTTGACAGACAAATGCAATGTTTTTTGAAAAAATTTTGCCGGGACGGGGAAAAGTTTTAATTTTGTGCTTTGTTTTGGATGTTTAAAGATATAATCGGAACGGTCGGGTCGCGTTATTTGGTGGCATTTTTCAATCTGCTGCTGATTTTCATCAACGCCAAGGTGCTGGGACGCGAGGGTATGGGCGTAGTCGGCGTGATTTACGCATCGGCTAACCTTGTCGTGGTTTTCAACAGCATTTTCTGCGGCAATACCATCGTTTATTTCATGAACAAATACAGTTTTCGCTACGTGTTTTATCCCGCTTATATCTGGTCTTTTGCCGGTTCGTTCGTTGCGTGCGGGATCATGGCGCTGTTCGGTATTTTGCCGGAGGGTTACGGGACAGCCGTATTTTTCCTGGCGGTTTTGATTTCGCTGACGACCGCCAACTCCCGGTTTCTTTTGGGCAAAGACCATGTGAAGCAATTCAACATCATGTTTATCATTCAGGGAATCAGCATGTTCCTGATCATTGTTTTTCTCTATTATGTCGCTGAATATAAAAGTGTGGAAGGTTATCTAATCGGTTTGTTTTCAGCGTATTTCATTGCTTTTGCCTACAGTTTTGCGTTATTGATTCCCGTTTTTTATAAACTCGCTGACAATAAGACAGATCAGTCATTTGGGAAGATTCTGAAAGAAATGTCCATCTACGGGCTTTGGCTCAGCGTGGACAATCTGGCGGAAGGATTGACCACCCGTCTAAACTATTTTCTGATTCAACATTCGGGCGGATACGGAAAGGTCGGTTTGCTGGATTCGGGAACGAAAATATCCGAAAGTGTATGGCATATCAGCAACAGTATCAGTTATTTGGAATATAAGGAAATAGCCAAAACAGCGGAACGGAAACGGCAAAAACACATTACGTTGAAATTATTCAAACTGACTTTTATCCTTTTAACTGCCGTGATGCTCGTTGTGGCGCTGATTCCCGAATGGGTTTACACGAATTATCTGTTAAGCGCCGAATTTGCCGGTATCCGCAAAATCGTTCTCGGCTTGTCGGTCGGGATTGTAGCCTTTGGAACTAACAGAATATTAAGCCATTACTTTATGGGTAGCGGAAATGTGCGGTACAGCGCTTATTGTTCGATAACGGGGCTGGTTGTTTTGTGTATGGCGGGATTGTTCTTGATTCCCTGCTACGGCGTTTTCGGCGCGGCGCTGACGGCAAGCATTGCCTATTCAAGTATGCTGCTGTTTTCCGTGGTTGTTTTCATGCGGCAAACCGCGACTTCACTGCGCGAGTTGCTGCTGCCCTGATATGGAAGAGATTTTTTCCGAAAAGACGGTCAATTCTTTTACCAATTCTCCGAAAACAAATCTCCCGAAACTTCACAGCCTCGGGAGATTCTCTCTTAATACCTAAAATTATCGTATTATAAAACTGAATAATACTAAAAAAAACTGAATAAATACGATATAAACTATAATAATACCTTGATTGTTAATCCATTCAATTTCACGATATAGATGCCTTTCGGTAACGCGAAAGTCCGGACTCCGGAAACAATTTCCCGTTTCACCAACAGACCGGCGATACTGTAAACCGACAACATGCCCGGAACGGCTGCATTGACGTGCAATACGCCTCCTGCGCCCCATACGGCGTCCGATGCGATATCGGCGTTACCGACTTCGCCGCTTTCCGCAGATGTATCGTAAGCCACATTGATTTCGATAGCCGCGTTGACAATCGGGATGACCACGTCGTAGACGCCTGCTTCCGCCGTTTCCTTTCCCGTGGCTTTCAATCCGTTCGGTAATGCCGGCGTTACGGTTACCGCCAATGTCTTGCCTGGCGTGCCTTCTACCTGAAAAGTCATTTTCCGGCTGGACGGCGTGTAACCCTGCGTCGCTATATCGGTCGTTAGACCGTCTGCCAAAAGCAACGTATAAGGTCTTAAAATCCCGGGATAGCCGTTGCCTTCGCCATTCGGATTTTCCGGATTTGCCATTTCACCGTTCAGCCAGATTTCATAGTGAACGGCGGTGAGATTCGGATATTTCAACAGCAATTCGCCCATATCGGTGAGGTACGTATAAACCGCCTTGCCGTCTCCATCGGTAAATTCTCCCTTATCTACAATTATATCAGCCACTTGCATTCCGCCGAGATGTATTGTGCTGCTGTTGTTAACCTGCAAAATTCTTTTCACATACGGCATCAATTCTTTCCCGTTTTCGAAATCAAACGATACTTCTATCTCGTCCACTCTGTCGTGCGTGTTAAAATAAGATTTGGGCGTATAATATACCAGATTCAAATTCGGAATGGTATAGGTAGATTCTATTCCGGTTGCTTTCTCTGTCGCATGGTAGGTATATGCAACATCAAAAGGAGTCGTTTCATGTTCTATTTGCGTAAAGGATATGGCAAAGGGGGAGGACGGAAACTGTCCGGCAGCATTGTTCAAACCTGCTCCCAATAACAACAAGAAGAGCGTAAATCCGAGAGATAATTTTATTTTTTTCATATTCTAAATGTTGTAATTGATAATTATCTTACGATTACTTTTCCGGCTTGCCTGTCGGTTTGGATAATATAAATGCCGTCATTCAGCGGTTTGGATTCGAAATAATCTTTTGCCTTTTCAGACTGCATGATTTGTCCGGCAAGGTTGTAAACATTTACCTGCCTGAATATTCCTTTCACTACAATGACTTGATTCACACTGTAAATGACCAAGCCTGTGTTATCTTTAATATACTCGGTACCGACGGGGTCATAATAATCCATGAAACCGACGGCAACATCCAACGGCAACCATTCGCTGTGAGCGACAGGTTTTCCTTCGGTGTTTATTTCTTCATAATTCCAGCCGGGACCGGCGCAATATTCGTAATCCATGCTCGAATTTACATTTTCCAGGGTAATCGTGAATTTATTTTCCGTGCCTACCCGTTGCATTTCAACAAAATCACTCCAGCCCCCGGTTACGTCTCCCACGATATAAACGGTTTTGGTCTCTGCCGGTACTTCAACCGTATAGGTCAGCGTAGTCAGTGTTGACGGATCAAAATAATCCTTGAAACCAACGGCGATATCCAACGGCAACCATTCGCTGTGAGCGACAGGTTTCCCGTCGGTGTCTATTTCTTCATACTCCCAGCCGGGACCGGCGCAATATTCGTAATCCATGCTCGAATTTACATTTTCCAGGGTAATCGTGAATTTGTTTTCCGTGCCTACCCGTTGCATTTCAACAAAATCACTCCAGCCCCCGGTTGCGTCGCCCACGATATAAACGGTTTTGGTTTCTGCAGGTACTTCAACCGTATAGGTCAGCGTAGTCAATGTTGAAGGGTCAAAATAATCCATGAAACCGACGGCAACATCCAGTTCCAACCACTCGCTGTGATTGACCGGTTTTCCGTCGGCGTTTATTTCTTCATACTCCCAACCGGGACCGGCGCAATATTCGTAATCCATGTCCTTACTTACATTTTCCAGGGTAATCGTGAATTTGTTTTCACCGTTTACCTTTTGCATTGCTACGAACTCGGTCCATTCATTCATATCGCCTATGATATAAACTACCCGCGTTCCTTCGGGCACTTCAACGGTGTAGGTCAATCCCTGCGGCACAGCGTCCGGATCGTAATAATCTTCAAAGGCTACGGCGATGTCCGAAGCCGACCATCCGTTGTGAACAACAGGATTTCCGCCGGCGTCTGTTTCTTCATAATCCCTACCGGGACCGGCGCAATATCCGTAATCCATATCCGCACTTACATTGTCTAACGTAATCGTAAATTTGCTGCCTTCCCGTTCCATTTCAACCCAACTGTCCCAGGTTCCGATTACATCGCCCATAATGTAAAGCGCTTTGACTTCTGCCGGTACTTCAACCGTATAGGTCAGTGTGGTCGGTGCTGCCGGATCGAAATAGTCCTCAAAGTCTGTGGCGACATCCGATGCCGAGTGTTGAGTATGATTAACCGCAATGCCATTGCCATCTGTTTCCTGATACTCCCAACCGGGACCGGCACAATATGCGTAATCCATATTCGCATCTACGTTTTGCAGGGTAACCGTAAATTTATTTTCAGCGCCTACCCGTTGCATTTCAATAAATTTGTTGCCGGTTGCTTCGCCCACAATGTAAAGTACTTTGGTTGCAGCCGGTACTTCAACCGTGTAGGTCAGTGGCGGGAACGGATCATAATAATCCATGAAATCTGCGGCGATATCCAAAGCCAGCCACGAGTTATGGCTGACCGGGTTTCCTCCGGCGTCTGCTTCTTGATAAGCCCAATCGGGACCGGCGCAATAGCTATAATCAGTTACATCTGCGCTGGAAATATCAATCGAAAATGTATTGGCACCTACTTGCTGCATTTTCAATAAATTCCAGGAAGTATTCCAGTTTGAAAAATAGACCTCTTTGGTTTGTGGCGGTACTTGAACTGTAAAAGTTGTAAAATCATTATCCGGGAAACTTGTGATGGTGTGCGATGCTTCCCATCCTGCAAAATATACTTCCGTTGCCGGCGTCCTCCAGTCGGGATAGAGGGAGTAGTAGCACTCATCGGCTGCACTGATGTCGGCATTGTCAATCGTACATGCAAACTTGTTTTCGGAAACACGATCCATAAAAACCCATCCACTCGTCCAATTCCAAACATAAACCATTGGTGTACCTGCCGGTACTTCAACCGTGTAAGTTAATGCAGATATTGTTTGCAAGCCGGCAAACAACATCAAAATCGTAATCATTGTAATTGTTTTCTTCATAATTCTAAAATCTTAATTGTTAAACGAATATTGTGTAATATAATTTTTATTTAAAATAAACTGCTCCCAATTCTTCTCTTGAAGTATTGATTTCACGGTGATAATCCGTAAGCGGATAAATATCTCCCGTTTCCACGTTGGCGACGTACAAATCGTAACCGCCCATCGTGCCGGTACGGGAACTCGACAGAATCAACCATTGGTCGTCCACCGGATAGGCGTCCGAATAATCGCCGTCAGTGCCGTTAAACGGGAGGCGGGCGCTTTTCAATCCACTCCAGTATCCTCTGTAAACCTGGTCAATTATGTTGGAAGGGAGGTATCCGGTTGTGTAATAAAACGACTTGTCGTCGGTTCCGATCGGATAATAGTCCTGCAAGCCGGGATTGTCGTATAAAGTACGCATGATTCTCGTTTGAATATCTATCAAATGAATGGAAGAATCATTTGCGCCGTCTTTTGAACAGACTATCTTGGTGCCTTCGAAGTTGTAATAAGGCATCGAATAGCCTACGGGACTCAGCAGGGTGATTCTTCCCGTTTCCAGATTCATTTCGGCGATTTGCGAGTTGCGTTTGAAAGCAATCCGTTTGCCGTCGGGAGAGAATTTCGGGTCTTCGTCGCGATAACTGCCGGAAGTCAGGTTGCGGGGCGGTTGCGAGCTTCCCAATTCATAAATATAGATGCTCCAGTTACCGGCTCCCGGCTGAATACCCATGAAAGTAATCAGTCTGCCGTCGGGAGAAAAATGGGCGTTCATGGGATTGATGATATTCCATCCGCCGCTGATAAGGTCTAATTGCTTGCTGCCGAAATCAAAAAGATACATTTTCGAGTCGTTTGCATTATAACTCGAATAAGCATGATAAACCATCTTCCCCCGCAGTTCCGGCAATGGCGCCGACGGTTTGGTTATTTCTCCCGAATCTTCACCGTTTTCGCAAGCCGGCAGTAAAATAATTACCAATGATAATAAAAATATTTTTTGCATGTTTTTAATGTTTTTTAATTCAATAGTTAAAATAAGCGTTCGATATTGCAGAGCGTCCGTCCGGCTCCCGTTCCCCGCGAGGTGTCGAAAGTAAACCGGTAATAACCCGGAACAAAGCCGACGTCCGTAGTAAGTCCGTCAGATACGGAAATTTTGAAGCCCGTTCTTTGTCCCGTCAAGGCAGCTGCCGTCAAGGCAATACCCTGATCTTTTCCCCAATCCAAATCACTGTAAATTTCAAACTCAAAATTTCCCCATTCGTGCTGGTCGTTGACATACATGCTGACCTGATATTTATTATCCGCTATTTTGACGGCATATCCCAACCGTTCGACCAGCGCGTCCCAACCGCCGAATCCGTAGTAATCGGCAGTCCAAACGGGCGAGCAGGTGAATCCGTGTCCGCGAATCCAGTAGCAATCGGGTGCCACATCTTCCATTCGCGTAACCCACAAGTATTGCAATACGTCGGAATAATACAGTTCCCAAGTCCCGGAAGCGCGCAGGAAAGTAAAAATACCGTCCTGATAATCAAAGAAATCCCGATTATACAAGTCAGCCTGCACGGTAACGTTTTCAAAAGCAAATATTTCTCCCTGTGTGAAATCAACGGCAGCGTAATAAAATCCATCCGCATTTTTCTCGCTGCTCAGACGGACGGTTTTGAGCGACGTCATATCTGCTCCGAAAATAAAATCGAATGCGTCGAAATACAGGCGTTGTATGATTTGAAATGGATAGCTGACGGTAATCTCCATGTCGGTTGCTTTTCCGATAACCGCCTCATTTTCAAACATTCCTCCGCTCCAGATAAATCGGGCGCTGTTCAGGTCGGCGTTGTCCGCCAACTTTCCGGTAATCGTACCCGTAACCATGACGTTTTCCGAGACGTAGGTATAAGGATTGTCTTCCGTAGCTTTCATTTCAAAGGTTTTTCCCGTTTCTGCCGAAATGAAATACAGGGTTTCCGGCAATTCCGGACGGATCGCCTGTACGGTTTTCACCTGTTGTGTTTCATTTCCATCCACGTTAATCAGCGTAAAACGAATATCAACCGCATCGTTTTCGGCGATTCCTGCGGCAAAGGGAATTGTAATAAATTGATTTTCAAGCACTACGTCGTTTCCTTTCGTGCGGATTGATATATGATTGACTACCTGATTATTGGCTAAAACTTCGACTTCCAGGGTAGAAAGCGGCGTAACCGGATCTTTCAACTGCGCGCCGAATCGGATTGAATCGGTCAGCAACACCTGTTCCCTGTCTATTTGTATGGACTCGATAACCGGAGTCGAATTGCGCGTCTCTTCCTTTACGCAGGAAGTAAAACCTGCCACTGTTGCGATTAGCGATAAATAAATGACTTTATATGCTTTCATACGATTATTTTTTTTTTTAATATCCGGGATTTTGTGCGAGATTGGGATTCGCGTCCTTTTCGTTTTGCGGAACGGGCCACAGCATGCGAAATTCGGGAATTGACGGGAAGAGAATTTTTCCGTTTCTGTCCTTATGTTGCATCATTACCGCAATTGCACGGTCGTTGCGCAAGAGATCGAACCAGCGGTGCCCTTCCATGAACAGTTCGAGTTGACGTTCGTTTTCCACGATTAAACGGGTCTCTTCCTGCGATTTGCCGGTTTCCACCGGGAGCAGTCCCGCACGATTGCGAATGACATTGACGATTTCAATGGCTTCGCGGGTTGAATTCAATTCGGCAAGAGCCTCCGCCTTCAACAGCAGAATATCGGCAAGACGCATCAGAATGATATTCGATTCCTTAGCCCGTATCTTGTTGATTATAGGGTAATTATTGGCAGGATAATAAGTGTCGTAGGGAACACTTTTATAGACTACGCTTGAGGCCAGTCGTTTATCCTGCGCTCCGAATTTGGCGAGGAAATCGTGCGTCGGCGTGCAATATCTCCTCCATGTAATCGTTCCGTCTTCTTCGCTGAACAATACCCAGTAAGCCCAGTTTCCGGCAGTAGTGGTATAATCAACTTCAAAGATGCTTTCGGAGGTAAAATTATTTGCCGGATTGAACATATCGTCGAAATTGGAGACCAATTGATAGTTTTCGGCGATAACCATATCGCAATAGTTAATGACTTTCCGATAATCTCGCGCGTTCCTGTTGCCTTCGGTAGCATAAATTTTTGCCAATAAACCGTAGGCAGCGCCTTTAGTCGCCCGGAAAGCGCCGTTCGACCTGCTTTCCAGATAAGGCAGGGCTTCTTCCAGTTCCCGGCGAATCAAGGTATAAATTTCGCTCGCCGGCTGTCTTTTCGGGTAGAGGAGCGGATATACTTCATCCAGATTTTCCGGCGTAATATTCGGAATCAGCCTGTCCATAATCGGAGCGTCGCCCCAAATGCGGATGACGTCGAAGTAAGCGAATGCCCGAATCCATTGGGCTTCGGCGATAATTTGCCGTTTTTCCGTTTCGCTGATGCCGGTATTCATCATCCGTGTATTTTCTATCACGCTGGTGGAAGTCCCGATCATGGAAAAATACTGGTTCCAGTCCATCCTGACTTTGCTGTTCAGCGATGTAATGGCAAGCTCATCTATTTCTTCTTCGTTAAACCCGTCGCCGCCGACATAACAATTGTCGGATTGGACATCGTTGTAAAAAAAGTTTTCGAACTGATAAATATCCGCCTTGAAATTATTGTAGGCTCCGTTCAGTTCGGCTATTGCATCGGCTACGGAATTGTATTTGGAAAGGGTATCGGATGTTGCCTGCGGGTCATTGGCATATTCGTTCGGACGGGTATCCAAAAAATCTTCACACGACGGAATAAAGAGCAAAAGGCTCGTCAATAGAACAGATTGTATGATTGTTTTCATTTTTCTTCGTTTTTTTAGAATTGTACATTTATTCCGATAATCACAGCCTTGGACTGCGGATAAGTGCCGTAATCCACTCCCAATTCCAGCGAACTGCTGCCGTAGGCATTTACTTCCGGGTCATAACCGGTGTAGCACGTCCATGTCCACAAGTTTTGCGCGGTGATGTAAGGTTGAAGTTTCGCGATTCCCGCCTGTTTCATGAATCCTTTTTCGGCGGGTATGTTGTAGGAAAGCGTCAGGCTTTTCAGGCGCAGGTACGAGCCGTCTTCGATAAACCGGGTTGAATTGTAGATATTTTCGATTTTTCCGGGGCGCGGAATGTCGGTTTCCATACCCGGACGTTTCCATCGTTTCAATACATCAGTGGATTGATTGCGGAAATCCATCATGGCTGTCATGTCAATTTTGGAAGCATTGAAAATATCGTTGCCGTATGAACCCTGGAAAAAAACAGACAAATCGAAGTTGGCGTACGAAAATGTATTCGTTATCCCTCCGACAAAAACGGGTTGTGCATCTCCGATAACGGTACGGTCGTCGGGATTGATGATACCGTTGTTATCCAAATCCTTGTATATCACGTCGCCGGTCTCCGGATCAACGCCCTCCGCCATGTAACCGTAGAAGGAACCGAGCGGCAAACCGTCCCGTAAAATAATTGCCGGTTGCCCGGTGGTATAGGTGCTTGCCCAATACGTTATCGTGCTTAACTTGGTTTTCGTCATTTGATTATCGTTGAACGAAATGTTGAAATCGGTATTCCACCGGAAATTTCCCGTAAGATTTTTGGAAGATATGCCGATTTCCAGCCCTTTATTTCGCATTTCCCCGTCGTTTCGCTGGATGCTTTCGATCGGGGCGACTACCGCGGGAAAATAAACGGTCATCAGCATGTCCTTCGTATATTTGTAATAAGCGTCCAGGGTAAATGTCAAGCGGGTTTGAAACAGACTGAGGTCTAAGCCGACGTTGGATTGTTGCGTGGTTTCCCAGGTCAGGCTTTTATTTCCTATATTCCGTTGCGTAACAGCCATTCCGGGCAAAGGATTGACTGTAGTCGGCTCCACGCGCGACAGATAATATTGCGTAACCCAGGCATAATTGTCGATGCCGCCCTGATTTCCGGTCAAGCCCCAACTGAAACGGAGTTTCATGTCGCTCATCCAATCGGAAGAAAAATTTTTCATAAACGGTTCGGACGATATTCGCCACGCTACCGATGCGGAAGGAAATATGCCCCATTTGTATCCGGGACTGAATTTGGACGAGCCGTCGGCGCGTAAATTGGCGCTGAATAAATATCTGCTATCGTAATCGTAGGAAATTCTCCCGAGAAAAGAAACCAGACGCCATTCGGTTTGATAGGAACTGACCGCATCCCTGTCAATGATGTTGGCACCGTTGAGGTATCGGGAGTCGTTCAGCAAGTCGTATCCTCCCACGTTTCCGCCTTCCGCAGCCGCTTGCTGGACGGTAGCGCCACCCAATAACGATAAGTGATGCAAATCCTTGAAACGGTTTTCATACATCAGCAAATTTTCCCACAGCCATTGCATGTTTTTTCCATACGATTCGTCAATTCGTCCCTTGGTGGAACGCCCGTCCGAATTGGCAACCGGATCCAAATAATAATGCGATTTTGAATCGGTTTCATCCATGGCAAAATGGAGTTTGTAGTGCATTTGTTTACTCAACGAAAAGTCAAGATTCAACGAACCGGTGAAATTGCTCTCCGTGTAAGTCTGGTCGGCGGCATTGGCAGCAATCGGATGCAGGATTCGCGAACCGTAGGCAAATTCGTCGTACTGTCCGGGATTGTTTTCATCCCAGATTTGCATGTAGGGAGGTGTATTGATGACCGACAGGATAGAACCGGAGCGCATGGAACTGCGGTTTTGATAGATATAATTTCCATCGGAATAGGCATAACCGACATTCAACCCGATTTTCAGCCAGTCGGTTTGCCGGTTGTCAATGTTTGCCCGGAAATTATAGCGGTCGTAAGATGATTTTTCCACGATACCGTTGTCGGAAACGTAACCCAGAGAGAAATAATACTGCAATCTGTCTGTTCCGTTGCTGAACGAAAGTTGGTAGTTTTGATTGTGTCCGGTCTTGAAAAACTCATCCGTCCAGTTGGTATAACGGGTTTCTTCATCCGGAACGAACAGCGTAGTTGCCGCGTATTTGTTCAAATCATTGATATAGTCCTTGTATTGCCCGGTATTGAGCGCATGAATCTTTTTTCCCAAAACGGAAGATCCGAAATAGGCATTCAGGCTGATACTGCGATTGTCAACCGTTCCGCGTTTGGTGGTGACGATAACAACGCCGTTAGCGCCTCGCGTTCCGTAAATGGCTGCGGAAGAAGCGTCTTTCAATATCTGAATGCTTTCGATGTCGTTGGGATTGATATTCATAAGCGAAGTCATGGGAATGCCGTCCACCACATACAGCGGCTCGTTGCCGGCTTCGATGGATGTTGCTCCCCGCACCCTGACGGAAACGGTTCCTCCCGGCTCGCCGCTCGGCTGTATCACTTGAACACCGGTCGCTTTTCCCTGCAAGGCTTGTGCAGCGGAAATGATCGGGCGTTCGCTAATATCTTCCACCGGGACAGTGGAAACGGCTGTCGTCAAATCTTTCCTTTGCACCGTGCCGTAGCCGATAACGACAACTTCACTCAGGACTTTCGTGTCTTCCTCCAGCGTGAGGTTGAAATTGCTTTGATTGCCGACGGCGATTTCCTGCGGAATATAGCCGAGATAATTGATTCTCAGTACGGCGCCGTCGTTGACGGTTAAGGTAAAATGACCGTCCAAATCGGTTGATACGCCGTTGTTCGTTCCCTGTTCCAGAACGCTTGCCCCGATAATCGGCTCGCCTTCCTTATCCGTAACCGTTCCCGAGACGGTTTTCTTTGGGGAAGCATCCGTAAAAGCGCCTTTTCCGTTCAAAATAATCTGTTTACCGTCTATGGAATAGGCAATATTCGTATGGGCAAACACTTTGTTCAGTATGGATTTGATGTCTTCATCCTGAACGGAAACAGATACTTTTTGAGTTACATCCACCATTTTCTTGTTGTACAGGAAACGGTAGTCGCTGCTATCCTCTATTTGATTGATAATGTCCTCGATGGAAACATTGTTGTTCTCCCTGAGCGTTATCTGTGCCGGAAGCAGGTTCGCCGCCCCGATGCACACAAACAGAAAGCTTATTTTCAGAAATAAATGATTAAAATTCATTCTTGTTTTTTGTACTATATTTAAGTTCATAATTTTTCCTTTCTTTTATAAAGACGAATCACAGACATTTTTCCACAATGGGAAATGAAAATTTTTTCAAAAAAATTTGGAAATGTAACTATATGCAGTGATTTTTATGCTCAATTTGATAGAGAAATGAGTACGGAATAGAAATCTTTACGCACTTTTGGGACACTGCCAAATTTTTTTTTTCGGGATTTGCGAGTCATAAAAAAAGCACTCTCTCAAAAAAGGGAGAGAGTGCTTGTGAAATATTAATAATTAATTATTTAAGTATCCACATTAATTTGTTGATTTCGTCGGAACCGTCGTATTGACTGTTCAGGGCTTCAATCAAATTGTCGCGGTTGTAGTTGGTTTCGGAACCCGGATACATCCAACGCATCGGAATACTGTTCGGGTTATTCAAATTCAGATTGGTACCCGGATTGATCGGAAATACGGGATAATTGGTTCTCCGGTATTCAAAATAACTTACTTCCGGATCCTGCATAAAATGAAGGATGTACCGTTGCATACGGATTTGTTTCAGTTGCTCGTCCGGCGTTGTTTTGAATGCGGCTTCGCCTGTGAAGTAATTGTCTATATATTCCTGATTGATAGCCATTCCGTGAGCGTAAGCGGAATTGGTGTTCATTTGGGCTTTCAAAGCCGATTTCACGCCTTCCCGGTAATAATTTTCCGCGGTGCCGCTTGTTATCCAATTGAGGATGCGCGCTTCAGCCAATATCAGTTCCTGTTCGGCGTATGATACCAGTATCCTCGGTTCGCTCGCCTGATCTCTCAGGTACCTTAAATTCAAGGCAGAATAGGCGCCTGTCAGATATTCAGCAGTCAATGTCGTATAATCCCTTGATACATCCGGTCCTATGTAAGCCTCGAAATCCGATCCGGTTTTTCCTTCATCCAAGGCTTGACGCGCAGGCTCGGCATAGTAGAACAACCGCCTGTCATTCAAGCGCTTAAATTCATCCACGAGCAAAGAACCGACAAGCGTCCGGCTCGTAAACAAATCGTTGGTACCCGACAGGGGGTGCATATTTACCGAAGTATATGCCAAACCCAAATAGCCGGTGGATTCTTCCAGGAGATTTCCTCCGTTTACAATTTCCGCAAAGCGTCCTTTCACATTCAGCGAAGCGTCCGATTCTTTTTTGCTTAAACTCATCAAAACCCTCAAGGCAAACGCATTGCTCGCCCGGCGCCATTTCGCGGGGTCGCCGGCGTAGGGAGTCGGGTCGCCCTCGAATTTTACGCCTTTGGCAAAATGGGCGTCCGCCTCTTTCAATTCGTCCAAAATTCCAATCAGAACGTCTTTTTGTGCGTCGTATTTCGGGGTATAGTTGCCGGCAATTCCCTGTCCGGTTTCGCTGTAAGGAATATCGCCCATCCGCATCGTAAGTCTATAAAACATAAATGCCCTTGAAAATTTGGCTAACCCCCTGTAGGAATCTTCCATGGGCGTTCCCGTAGCATATTCGACCATCGTTTCGATATTCGGTAAAATGGTCATCGCGTCAAAACTGCCGGTAGTCAGCCGGTTATATTGTTCTGCCATTTGAATTTCATTGACATAAGCGATATATTTTGACAATCCGTTGGGAACCAGATAGGCTTGAGCGTCCCTGCCGCCGAATTTCAGGTTAGCCAATATGACGCCCGTGCATTGCATGGAAGCGCTCGACCTGGTAATGGTATCCGGATTCGTATTGATGTCTTCGAAGTTGTCGCAACCGGCAATGATTCCCGCTAAAAGGAAAATTCCGGCGATTTTAATGATTCGATTTATTTTATTCATAATAACATCTATTATTTATCGTTAAAAACCTAATTTGATATTAAATCCGAGAAAACGCTGCGACGGGTCGGCAAAGTTTTCGGTTCCGCCGTCGGGGTCGGAATATTTGAAATCTTTTGCCCAAAACAACACGTTTTGCCCGACTGCCGAGATGGATAGTTGTTCGGCTCTGAATTTGGAACATATTGCTTTCGGGACATTGTAGGTCAGCGACAATTCTCTCAATTTCAGGAATGTTCCGCTGAGAATTTCAGGTTCCGCGACATTTCCGCCCCAAGCCGTTCCGGGGTGCAAAGCTTTGGCGTAGGCACTGTAAGTGGTTGGAATATCGTTTGGCGCAAACACCCGCGTATCATTAAGAATGTTTCCGTAGGTATCATATTCTACAGTCCCCGAGACAATTTTTACTCCCTTGCCGATGTAATTTTTAGTTCCCGGTTGCGTAGCGTCCAAATACCTTTCGGGCGTGAGACTTTCGGGATGGGAACCTGCCTGCCACATATACATTTCCGTGACGGTCGTAATCAATCCTCCGACCCGTCCGTCGAATGAAAGACCCAATAGCCAGTCTTTATACCTGAGACTGGTTGATAATCCCCAAATCCAGTCGGGACCCTGATTGCCGAATTTTGCATTGTAACCGAAAAGCGTGGGATTTCCGGATGCATTATGGATAATGTTCCCTTCCGGATCTCTCAAATAATCGCGATATATGTATGGGTCGGCGCGTTCGCCTACTTTCACCCAGGACCAGCCATAGTTCGTGGTATATACGGAATCTAATTTTGTGTAGTAATCGGCATATTTTGTCCAGTTGAGCGATACGTCCCAACTGAAATCCTTGTTTTCCACCGGCGTAGCATTGACGGTTACTTCCCATCCTTTCCGGGTAATTTCTTCATCCGTATTGACAAAATTAGTCAGGTAGCCGGAAGCCGGACTTATGCTTGCATTTTTGATAAAGTCGAAGGCTTTCCTTTGATAATGAGCCACATCAAAGGATAGTCTGTTCTTCAGTAAATTGATTGCCGTTCCTATTTCGAAAGTGCTGGTAGATTCGGGGAAAATATCCGTTCCCCTGATGGTTGTAGGCAAGGCAGCCGAACTCAGAGTGCCCCATACGTTGTTCGATACGGCAAATACGGAATTGATGGCATAAATATCTGCCGGTTTTTTCGACGTTACCCAGGAGGCACGCAATTTCCACAACGATAGCCAGTCGGTTTTCGGCAACAGTTCCGAAACGAGGAAACTTCCCGATACGGAGGGATAAAGGTAAGATCTGGTGGTTTCGGGTAAAGTGGAAACCCAGTCGTTGCGGAGCGTTACTTCGGCGAACACAAGGCTGCGCCACGACAAGCCGGCGCGTCCGTACAAACTGTTGGTCTGTCTTTTATATATTCTTGAAGTAACCGTTTTGGGATTGATTGATGCATTCAACGAATAAAATCCGGGAACAGACAATCCGCCTGCCGTAAAGGCTTGCATGCCTTCGTCCTGCTGATACATCATCGAGCCTCCGATCATTCCGTCTGCCGTGAAATCACCAAAGGTGTAATTTGCCGAAGTGATAAAATCCCCGTTGATGCTGTAGCCCCTGCCGAGACCTATGTTGTAGGAACCTTTCATGGATTCGCCCCACACTTCCGTTCCATTGGGTTGCAATATCGTTGAATTGCCCCCGCCCTGGAACGAGCCTTTGGAAATTCTGACATCCTGACGGTTGCTGTATGTGTCGTACCCGATTCTTGCCAAAGAATTAATAAATTTCGACGGTTCGTATTTCACTTCAAAACTGCCGTTGAATATGTCCTTGTCAAGACTGTGCAGACGTTCGTAGCGGTCGAAATAGGGATTGTTATTTCCCGCAGTATAACTGCTGTTCTGAGTCTCGTTGGGTATGATCCAGTAATCTTTATAGTCCCGAACGTCCCAGTCGGGCGACGCCCATATCAGCATCGTGTACATCGGGTCGTATCCCGTATATCCGTTAAAGCCCAGATTGGGCGATATTTGTTTATTGTAGGAAAGACCGGCAGTAACGGTTATTTTGTCAATTAAAATATCTCCACCCAGACTGAAAGCGTATTTATTAAAAGTAGAATTCGGATAATTTCCTTTGTTGTTTACCCAATTTACGGAAGCCCGGATGTTGCCATACTCGCCTTTCTGGGCAAGGCTGACGTTGTTGTTTAAGATATAGCCCTGTTCGAGGAAATTTTTGAAATTATCCTTCCCGCGGGCGATAAAAGGCATCGGTCTCATGGATTTGGTAACGGGATCCCATTGAATCACTTCCTGCCCTTCCATGGGAGGACCCCAGGAACCGTCGCCGGTGCCGACATATTGCAGGGTGCCATCCGCATTTGTCTGAACCACCCGTCCGTATTGAGATTGCAGTTCGGGTATGGCAAGATAGCCTGCCGTAAACATGGTTCCGCTGTTGACGGTAACGCTGAATCCGTCCTTATCGGCGCCTTTCTTGGTTGTTACCATAATGGATCCGTTTTGTCCTCTTGCGCCGTAAAGCGCGGAAGCGGTAGCGCCTTTCAATACGCTCATGCTTTCAATATCGTCGGCGGCTATATCGCCTAAAGTCATGTTGGCATACGGGACGCCGTCAATGACTATAAGCGGGTTTTCTCCGCGAAGTTGAATGGTAGGCGCCTGTCCGAATTCCGTTGAGTTCAAAACGTTTACGCCCGCAATTTTACCGGTCAGGGAAGTAGCGACATTAATGCCTTTCACGGTTTGCAGATTGTCGCCCTTCAGGTTTTGCACGGCATAGCCCAGCGCTTTTTCTTCGCGTTTGAGACCCAGCGCAGTTACGACTACTTCGCCCAATGCTTGCACGTCTTCCGAAAGGGTAATTTGCAGATTGGACAGATTGCCTACCGCTACTTCTTGCGTGATGTATCCCAAATAATTGATTCTCAGTACAGCGCCTGTGTTTACGGTCAAAGTAAAATGACCGTCCACATCGGTTAATACCCCGTTGCTCGTCCCCTGCTCCAGGACGCTTGCACCGATAATCGGCTCGCCGGTAGGGTCTATAATTGTCCCCGTAACTGTTTTCTTCTGGGGCGCTTCCGCAAAATCGCCTTTCCGGTTCAAAATAATCTGCCTGTCTTTCATGGACTAATCAATGTCCGTGCGGGCAAACAATTTGTCCAACACGGATTTGACGTCCTCATTCTGCACGGAAACAGATACTTTTTGAGTTACATCCACCATTTTCTTGCTGTATAGAAAACGGTACTCGCTACTGTCTTCGATTTTATTGATAATGTCTTCGATGGAAATATTGTTTTCCCGAAGCGTTATCTGCGCCGAGAGCAGGCTGCCCGCCCCGACACATACAAACAGAAGGCACATTTTTAGAAATAAATGATTGAAATTCATTCTC
>JAITMT010000508.1 GCA_031277235.1 Tannerella sp. | reverse complement strand
AGACAGGGAAATATGACTGACGTCGTACTGGGATACGGCACGATTCAAGACTATCTCGCCAAACCCGACGGCAACTACGGCGCGCTAATCGGCAGATACGGAAACCGCATCAAAGGCGGGACGTTTACGCTTGACGGTCAGACGTATAACCTGGCGAAAAACAACAACGGAAACAGCCTTCACGGAGGTCCCAAAGGTTTTCACAATCAGGTATGGGATGCCGAAAAGATTGATGCTCAAACGCTTAAACTGACTTATCTTTCCAAAGACGGCGAAGAAGGTTTTCCCGGAAATCTGAACGTTACAGTAACGTACACTTTACGCGACGATGCTGCGTTAGATATTCAGTATGAGGCAACTACCGACAAGCCGACGGTTGTGAATCTCACCAACCACTCCTATTTTAATCTTTCGGGAAACTTGGGTACGCAAATTCTGAATCACTACATTTATATCAATGCAGATTCCTTCACGGCGGTGGATACTACGCTCATTCCCACTGCAATAGCAGCGGTGGACAGCACGCCGATGGACTTGCGGTACCGTTCGCAACTTATAAATTACGGAATTGACGCCCCCTACGAGCAAATACAAATCGGTAAAGGCTATGATCACAACTGGATTTTGAAGACCAACGGTAACATAGAAGAGCGGGCAGCATGGCTTTACAACGACGAAAGCGG
The DNA here is from genome assembly GCA_031277235.1 of Tannerella sp. Taxonomy (GTDB): domain Bacteria; phylum Bacteroidota; class Bacteroidia; order Bacteroidales; family Tannerellaceae; genus Tannerella. The sequence goes on along the minus strand of JAITMT010000508.1, from coordinate 13,107 downwards.
CATTACCATGGACGTTTACACCACCGAGCCGGGCATTCAGTTTTACAGCGGTAATTTTATGGGCAGAGCCGATCCCGGCAAACATGGCGTAAAATATCTTCACAGAGGTGCGGTATGCCTTGAAACACAGCACTATCCCGACAGTCCGAACCAGCCGTCATTCCCAAGCACGGTGCTCCGTCCGGGCGAAACGTACAAAAGTCGCTGCATCTATCAATTTAATGCCATGAAGGAAAAACAGGTACAACAATAAACGAATACTTGAATATCATCAACTTATGACGGAACTTTTGTCGAAATGGCTGAAATCGCTGTAATTTTTATTACCTTTGCAGCCGTTTTGTAAAAAAGTAGCAATATGAAAACAGTTTTAAGCGGTATTCGCCCGACCGGAAATTTGCATTTGGGAAATTATTACGGCGCGATGATTAACTTCCTGAAAATGCAGGAGGAAAACAGGTGTTTTTTCTTCATCGCCGACTGGCATGCCCTGACTACACATCCCGATCCCAAGATGCTGTATATCAATGTAACCAATATTCTTTCGGAATATCTGGCGTGCGGGTTAGACCCTGAAAAAGCGACAATTTACATCCAAAGCGACGTGCCGGAAATCGCCGAACTGTATCTCCTACTGAACATGCAGGCTTACATGGGCGAACTGGAAAAAACCGTTTCGTTCAAGGAAAAGGCGCGGCAAAATCCCGATAATGTCAACGCTGGTTTATTTACCTATCCCGTTCTGATGGCAACTGATATTCTGATACATAACGCCGATTACGTGCCGGTGGGCAAAGACCAGGAACAACATCTGGAAATGACCCGTAATTTTGCCAAACGCTTCAATCACCGTTATGATGTGGAATATTTCAAACAGCCGATGGCGTATAATTTTGGCAGGGAACTCACCAAAATTCCGGGGTTGGACGGTAGCGGCAAAATGGGCAAATCGGAAGGCAATTGCATTTATCTGATGGACGAACCGAAAATCATCGAGAAAAAAGTGAAAGGCGCTTTGACGGACAACGGTCCCGAAGGTCCGAACACGCCCAAGCCGGATTATATCGAAAATCTGTTTACCATTCTAAAAGTAGTCTCAACGCCGGATATCGTTGAACATTATGATAATCTGTGGATTACGGGTGAAACAAAATGGTACGGAAGTTTGAAAAAGCAGTTAGCCGAAGATATTATCAAGGTTACGACGCCTGTTCGCGAGCGGATAAATGCGATTAAAAACGATACGGAATATCTCCTGAAAGTGCGGCGGCAGGGGGCGGAAAAGGCTCGGGAAAGCGCCGGAAAAACGCTTCGGGATGTTCGCGAAATCATGGGTTTTAAAACTTTTTGATGTTTTTTTTATATGTATATCCCTATTCATACCCAAACAACTTTTCAATCCCAACGGGATTGTATGTTTATAGAAAATGTCATATTTCAACCCCGTTCGACTCCGAAGGAGTCGTATATTAATCCGAATTGCGTTTTCTATAAATATTTGAATCCGTTGGATTCATTTTTGCACTCTTTTGGGTGTTTATGCGGAGATTCATTTTTTATTGTACTTATGTCGCTGTTTTATAGAAATATATAGTATTAAATTTGAAAGGAAAGATGAGAAAAGTATTGGTATCAATGATTGCTATGTTAATGATTTCATTTACAGCATGTAACAGTGGTAAAAAACAGGATGCAAACCGGGAGGAAACTCCGGAAGCAACCAGGCAGGAGGCAAAGCAGGAAGAAACTCCGGAAACAACCCGGGAAGTAGTAGATACTCCCGCATCGGGAAGTAAATTGGACGAGTTCAAAAAGTTGATGGAGCAAGCAGCTCCGCTTATGGTAAAGGCAAACCAGGGCGATACTGCTGCAACAAAAGAGTTCACTGAAATTGCGAAAAAATTGGCAACTATTTCGACAGAATTGCAAACCGAACTGGCAAACGATCCCGAGAAAATGAAAGAATTTCAAGAGATAGGGAACAAATTTGCTGTAGAAACTCAGAAAGCCATGCAAGGCGCTCAATAAAAAATAAAACTTTTTGAAGATTTTTTAATCTTTTTTAAGAAAAAATGTGTGTTATATCATTTTTTGTTGTACTTTTGTCCCCGTTTTAGGAATAAAAGTATTAAATTTTAAATTTTTAAGGTAAAATGAAAAAAGTATTGGTATCTATGATTGCTGTATTAATGATTTCATTTACAGCATGTAACAGTGGTAAAAAACAGGATGCTACCCAGGAGGCAACTCCGGAAGCAACGCAGGAAGTACAGGCAACTCCCGCATCGGGCAGCAAAATTGACGAGTACAAAAAGTTGATCGAACAGGCAACTCCGCTTCTCGAAAAGGTAGCGAAAGGCGATGTTGATGCAACAAAAGAGTACACTGAAATTGCAGAAAAAATGGCCGCTATTTCGACGGAATTGCAAACCGAATTGGCAAACGATCCCCAAAAATGGCAGGAATTTGCAGACGTAATGCAAAAATTCTCCGAAGAGGCTGCAAAAACCATGCAAGGCGCTCAGTAAAATCTGCATTTTCGGAGACATCAGAAATTGAATCTTGGAGACATTGCCGATTGAGACGGTTTGATAGCCTTCCCTCTTCCAATTGTTTTGGAAAAGGGAAGGTTATTTTTTGAGAAACAGTTTCCACCAAATTCTCTTCCTTACCGGATGAAAAAACTTCCCCCCAAGTTTGCCTTTCTCAATAAAAATCATTACTTTTGCATGTTTTTTATGTAATAAGGAAATGTTAAAAATCAATCAATCCATTCTGCTATCCGTTTTTATCGCCCTGTTTTCGTCTGTGCAGGCTCAAACAAAATCCGTCCTGTTTTCGTCTGTGAATGAGCGGGATATGGAATATTGGGTAGATTCCGTATTTGAAACGATGAGCGTTGACGAGCGCATCGGGCAACTGTTTATGATTGTGGCTCCACCCGACAACACCGCAAAAAATATCAATAAAATCGTCGGTTTGATTCGGGATCAGAAAATCGGCGGAATTTTGTTTCAGAAAGGTAATCCCGAATCGCAACTCCTTCTTACAAAGCGTATTCAGGAAGAAGCGGATATTCCCTTGATGGTGGCTTTGGACGGCGAATGGGGGCTGTCCATGCGCCTGAAAAACACGACGCAATTTCCGCGAAACATGATGCTGGGCGCCGTTTCGGACTTGAAACTGATTGAAGCCTACGGTGCGGAAGTCGCGCGTCAATGTCGCGAAATGGGGATTCACGTCAATTTTGCACCCGACATTGACGTCAACAGCAATCCTGCCAACCCCGTCATCGGGACGCGCTCTTTCGGCGAAGACCCCGAAGATGTTGCCCGCAAGGCGATTGCCTACTCCAAAGGGCTTGAAAGAGAAGGCGTTCTCTCCGTTGCCAAGCATTTTCCCGGACACGGCGATACGGACATTGATTCGCACGACGCTCTGCCCGTCATCAATCGCAATCGCAAGGAACTGGAAGAAGTGGAACTCTATCCGTTCCGGCAATACATAAAGAGCGGATTATCAGGTATTATGACGGCTCATCTCGATATTCCCGCCCTGGGAACGAAAGGAATGCCGGGCTCGCTGTCGAAGGAGGTCGTAACGCGGCTGTTGCGCAATGACATGGGCTTTGAAGGGCTTTGTTTCACGGACGGATTGCAAATGCAGAGCGTCCTGGAAAGTGACACGAAAAGCATTGCTGTTGAGGCGCTTAAAGCCGGAAACGACGTGCTGGTCGGACCCGTAAATCCCGCCAGGGAATTTGAAGCCGTCAAAAAAGCCGTCAAGGACAAGGAATTGAAAATAAAGGATTTGGACGAGCGGGTACGGAAAATTCTGCGTTATAAATATGTTTTATGTATCAAGAATGGCTTGCCGCTGTCGTCTAAAAACCTATTGGGAAGATTGAACACGCCGCACGCGGACGCACTCAATGCCGCACTCAACGCCGAAGCCCTTACGCTGGTGAAAAATACGGATAATCTGTTGCCCATCAAATATTTGGATAAGGTCAGGATAGCCGCCGTTTCCCTCGGGACGGGCAGCGACAACGAATTTCAGGCGGTCTTGAAAAAATACGCCCAAGTGGATTGTTTCACCCTTTCCGACCGCTCGGAAGCCGCTGCGAGGCGGGACGTTTTCAATAAACTTTCCGGCTATGACTTGGTTATCGTCGGCATTCACAACGGAAATATCGCCGACAGCCGTGATTTGCAGGAACTTTCGCGCAACGTAAATACGGTTTTTGTTCTATTCACAACGCCTTACAATTGTTCCTCTTTTCAGATGTCGCTGGAGAGTGCACAAGCGGTTATAATCGGTTATGAATCAACCTATTATGCACAAAGTTATGCGGCTCAACTGATTTTCGGCGGCGTAGCGGCGAAAGGCGCTTTGCCGGTAGGAATCTCCGACCTGTTCGCGTTCGGAACAGGCATCCAAACCGAAAAAACGCGACTGGGCTATGGAAGTCCCGAAGAGGCGGGATTGAATCCCTATCGCATGAATCAAATCGACGATATTGTCCGGGAAGGACTTGAAAAAGAGGCATATCCGGGCTGCCAGGTTCTCGTCGTCAAGGACGGAATGATTGTGTATGACAAAACGTTCGGCTATCTGGATTATTCTAAGAAACAGAAAGTTACGGACAATACCGTTTACGATCTTGCTTCGGTTTCCAAGGCGACGGGCACACTGCTTTCCGTGATGAAAAGTTACGACGAAGGAAATTTTACGCTGAAGGAAAAAATCTCCAATTACGTAAAAGGCTTGAAAGGAACTGATAAGGAAGATATTACCATTCGCGAACTGCTGTATCACGAATCGGGTTTGCCCTCGACGATTTCGTTTTTTGAAATGGCGATAGACCGGAACAGTTTCAACGGCTCGCTGTACAGCGGCAGAAAAGACGCCGCCCATCCCGTGCGCTTCGATGCCAGAACGTACGTGAATCCGAATTTCAAGTACAATCCCAAAAACGTGTCCACAAGCGGCAAAAACGGCTTCACGACAAAGGTGGCAAACAATTTTTACGTGAGCAACGCTTTCGTGAATGACAGTATCATCGAAGGTATCAGAAGGGCAAGATTTGGAAAATCAGGCAATTACGTTTACAGCGACGTGAATTTCATTTTGCTCAAAATGATGGTGGAACAGCAAACCGGCGAGGCGTTGGACAGGTTTCTCGACCGGAATTTTTTCAGTCGCCTCGGCGCGAACTCTACGACCTACAACCCGCTGAACAAAATGGATTCGACGTTGATTGCGCCGTCTGAAATTGATAAATTCGTTCGTAAACAGACGGTTCGGGGATATGTACACGACGAATCGGCTGCTTTTCAGGGCGGCGTGTCGGGCAACGCGGGGCTGTTTTCCAACGCCAACGATCTGGCAAAAGTCATGCAGTTATACCTGAACAACGGCGTTTATGGCGGCGAAAGGCTCTTGTCCACAAAAACTTGCCGCCTGTTTACCGGCAGCAAATCGCCCAACAGCCGGCGCGGACTGGGTTTCGACAAGCCCGACGCCAAGAATCCCAACAATTCGCCCTGCGGACTGCTCGCGCCCGAAGCGGTTTACGGGCATACCGGCTTCACGGGAACGTGTTTCTGGATTGATCCCGAAAACAATCTGTTTTTCATTTTCCTGAGTAACAGGACTTTTCCTTCACGCATAAATTCCGAACTGTTTTCGCTGAACATCCGGACACGCATTCAGGATGTGATTTATAAGTCTTTACAATAGAAATTTTTGAGAATTAACATAAAATAAGACGCTCGAAATCTAAAACTTTCATTGATATTATTTATTGACAGTCAATGTATTTCATCTTTTGCAGTTAAATTATTTTGATTAACTTTGAACAAACCTGTTTTGTTTTCGCTTTTCTGTTTTGAAAATATTTTTTCAAATATTTGTCTTTCCTTTTTACTTTTTTGCAAAAGTAGTAAGAAATATTCATTGGGAGTTGAAAACCTTTTTTTCCATGCAAAACAAACTGATGGAAAGTCTGTTGGAGAAATGAGGCTTTTTTCCAATAAAAAGATTAACTTTGCGGCAAGTTTTGATAACTTTTAACTTACGACAATGGCAGACGACAAAAAAATAATCTTTTCGATGGTGGGGGTAAGCAAGATTTATCCTCCTCAAAAACAGGTACTTAAAAATATTTATCTTTCGTTTTTTTATGGAGCGAAGATTGGAATTATCGGTTTGAACGGTTCGGGAAAATCAACGTTACTGAAAATCATCGCCGGTTTGGACAAGGAATTTTTGGGCGAAGTGGTCTTTTCTCCCGGCTATTCGGTGGGCTATCTGGATCAGGATCCGCAACTGGCTGCCGGTAAGACGGTTAAGGAAATCGTGATGGAAGGCGTGCAGGAAACGGTTGATTTACTGAGGGAATTTGAGGAGGTGAACGAAAAATTCGGCGATCCCGAAGTGCTTGAAAATCCGGATAAAATGGAGGCCCTGATGAACAGACAGGCTGAAATTCAGGACAAAATAGACGCTCTCGACGCCTGGAATCTCGACAGTCGCCTCGAACGGGCGATGGATGCGTTGCGCTGTCCGCCCGAAGATCAGTTGGTGGAGACGCTTTCGGGAGGCGAGCGTCGCCGCGTGGCTTTGTGTCGTTTGTTGTTGAAACAGCCTGATGTACTGTTACTTGATGAGCCGACCAACCATCTTGACGCGGAATCCATTGACTGGCTCGAACAGCATTTGCAGCAGTATCAGGGAACGGTGATTTGCATCACGCACGATCGCTATTTCCTTGACCATGTGGCAGGTTGGATACTTGAACTTGATCGTGGCGAGGGTATTCCGTGGAAAGGCAATTATTCTTCGTGGCTGGAGCAAAAAACGCAGCGAATGGCGCAGGAAGAAAAGCAGGTCAGCAAGCGGCGAAAGACGCTGGAGCGCGAACTGGAATGGATTCGTATGGCTCCCAAAGCCCGTCACGCCAAAGGGAAGGCACGTCTAAATTCCTATGAATCACTGCTTAACGAAGACCAGAAAGAACGCGAAGCCAAACTTGAAATATTTATTCCGAACGGTCCGAGATTGGGTAATAAAGTCATTGAGGCTCATGATGTTGCAAAGGCTTTCGGAGAAAAATTACTGTTCGAGCATTTGAATTTTATGCTGCCGCCCAATGGCATTGTAGGCGTAATCGGACCGAACGGCGCAGGGAAAACGACGCTGTTCAAGATGATTATGAAAATGGAAACGATTGATAGAGGGACATTTGAGGTAGGCGAAACCGTGAAAATCGGCTATGCCGATCAGACGCACAAGGATATAGATCCTGAAAAAACAGTGTTTCAGGTGGTTACGGGTGGAACGGAATTTATTCGCGTGGGCGGTAAGGATATCAATTCGCGCGCTTATCTGTCGCGTTTCAACTTCACGGGCGCCGATCAGGAGAAACTGTGCAAAGTGCTTTCGGGCGGTGAACGAAATCGCCTGCATCTTGCAATCACCTTAAAATCAGAGGCTAATGTATTACTACTCGACGAGCCGACCAATGATATAGACGTGAACACGCTTCGTGCATTGGAAGAGGGTTTGGAAGGATTTGCCGGCTGTGCGGTGGTGATTTCGCACGACCGCTGGTTTTTAGACCGCATTTGCACGCATATTTTGTCGTTTGAGGGTGACTCTCAGATCGTTTTCTATGAAGGCTCCTATTCGGATTACGAAGAATACAAGCGCAAACAAAACGGCTACACCGAGCCTAAACGCATACGATACAGGAAGTTGGAATAGTGTGTAGTTTTTAGAGAATTTTCAAATTATCAAATTTTCAAATAAAAAGAAACATGAAGAAGTTATTATTTTTAGCGCTTATTGCGTTTATTAGCCTGAATATCAAGGCTCAGACGGTTGATTTATTCAACGGAAAAGATTTGTCGAACTGGGATTTTGTCGTAAAGGACAATGCCGTTGCGCCCGAAGATGTATTTTCGGTGCAGGATGGCGTGGTACTTATTCAGGGTCAGCCGTTTGGCTACATGTTTACAAAGGAAAAATATGCCGATTACACGCTCGAAGCGGAATGGAGCTGGCTCGAAAAGGCCACCAACAGCGGCATTTTTATCATCATGGAGGAAACAACGAATCCTTTCCCGAAAACCATTGAATGTCAATTACATGCGGGAGACGCCGGAGATTTCGTCTGTCTGGCAGGCGCGGATTTATTGGAATACAAAACGCCCGAAGGCAAGGAACGTCCTGCTTTTCCGGTAGTTGCGAAAAAACAGCCGTCCAATGAAAAGCCCGTAGGCGAATGGAACAAGGCAAAAATTATCGTAAAAGACGGAAAAATAACGGTTTACATCAATGATGTCCTGCAAAACGAAGGAACTTCTCCGGTCAAGAAAGGGCATATCGGCTTGCAAAGCGAAGGCGGACCGGTACAGTTTCGCAATGTGAAATTGACAAAATAGAATCGGGCAGTGTATCAAGCATTTATCATGAATAGGAACATTGTAAAATTATTTTTTCTTCTTTTGACTGTAAACTTATCGGGCTGTAACAACAGGAAAATAGCATTACAATTCGACACAATATCAAAGAGTACGGACATAAACTTTTGGTATGAAGAAAATGAAAATAACGAATATTTGGAGTTACTTCGTTCAAAATATCCTATTGACAGTTTGATAAAAAATACTCAATCGGACACGGAAAAAGTACTCAATATTTTGAACTGGGTACATCGCCAATGGAGGCATGACGGTAATAATGAGCCGACAAGCAATGATGCCATATCCATTCTTGATGAGGCAAAAACGGGTAAAAATTTTCGCTGCGTTGAATATGGAATAGTTGCTGCGGCTTGTTTAAACGCTGTCGGTTTGAAATCCAGAGTATTAGCGTTAAAGACCAAGGATGCTGAAACGGCCCAATCCGGTGCGGGTCATGTAGTTACGGAAGTATTTCTGAACGACTTGAAAAAATGGGTTTTTATTGACGGACAACACGATGCGATGCCGGTTCTCAACGGAGTGCCAATCAATGCAGTCGAATTTCAAAAAGCGATTGTGGAAAATTTTGACCAACTCGAAATTAAATCTTCATTTATCGGAAAAGAAAGATATACAAACTGGATTTATCCGTATCTTTACTATTTTGATGTCAATTTTGATAACCGCGAGGGCACCGATGATAAACAGTTGATTGATGGAAAAAGATCATTGATGCTGGTTCCTCTTGGGGCGAAAAATCCAACAGTTTTTCAAATCAGATTTCCAATAGACCGGACTAAATATACACATTCCTTGCAGGATTTTTATGAACCGCCGTCCGCCGTAACGGATTTGTAATCCGCTAAAAAATGCAAGGATTCGGTACATATTCGTAGGGACGGGAAAAATCCTGAAAGGGAACCGGAAAGCAAAAATCGGGAATTGATGATTTACTCGCTCAACAATTCCAGCAATTTTATCCGTTTTTGCCGAAAAGCGGCAATGTTATTGTCGTACCAGTCAAACCGATACACATGTGTGCGCGCTATTTCCCGCGCTTCTTCGGGATGCGTTTTTTCCAGCAGTTTGAGAAGTTCGTAATCAGCAATACCGTCGCGCATGGCGTCGAAACGAATCGAGCCAAACAATTTACCGTCAGCCGGATAGGTAATCCACGAATCGCCTCCCGGCAGAATATTACCGCCTTCCGTATTGATGCCGGTCGTCTCTCCGTATGGATTGTTGTTCCAGTAGTTGAGTCCCCAGTGCAGGTATCCCGTCGCGCCGAAACGATAGTTGATCCAGTGCAGTGTGCGGGTCAGTATCAGCGGTTGTTCGAGAAAGCGGTTGGCATAATTCCCTTTCGGAGCAAGGCAGGTATAAAACCACACCTCATCGCCCTGCCGCTGCCTTTCCCGATAAAACGGGTAATCGGTATGAAAGAAATTTAATTGCGGAACCCATACGCGGATAGTATTTTGCACCTCGCGCGAATGATTGGCTTCGATGATTTCCAGGTCCGGAGCCATTCTTTTAACTTCGTCCGCGATAGCGATATACGATGAAGCATTGTCGCCGGTCGGTTCGTCCGCAATATGTTGCCAATAGATTTTGTCCCAGTTTTTTTCTTTTAAATGTTGCGTCAATGCCGGAATGAACTGTGAAAGAAACGTTTTGGCGGTATCGTTTTCCAGCGGTTTCAATTCAAAACGAGTTTTACCGTCTCTCATGACCGGCGTTGATAGCCCGAACTGACTTGACCAGTCGGACAGCCTGCTTCCCAGATGACCGCCCTCTATCCGTTTCAAATTTCCTTCATGGATGAAAAGTTCCACCGTCTTATCGAAATTGGCGAAATCGAAACCGTATTTTGTACCTGAAACGGTATATTCGCACAAGTGAAGAGGCGAAATGAGATAGACATTCTGCCCGTGATCTCGCGTTTTGTTGGCTAACGCCTTCACGAGTTCCCAGTACCGTTCGGAATAGGGCGTAACGGGTTGTCCGCCGTTCATCAATTTCAAATTGTTTTCCGACAGTGAAAACCAGTTCGTTACCCACAAAGTTTGTTCGGGAAGAACGACCGGATACACTTTTACATTGATAATCTTCCTGATTTTGAAAGATTTACCGTTTTGCTTACCGGAAAAAGTTACTTCTGCCGTGTACAGACCATCTTTTGCCGTACGCGAAACCGGATAGTTAATCCACACCGGTTGATTGGACATTGCCGGTACATCCATCGTTTCCAATTCGAGCAACGGATCGGGGAAAAAACCGGAGGCGGAAATCAGCCTGTCTTTCGATTGATCCGGAATATTTCTGCCCTGACGGACATAACCTACAAATGCTTTTACGCCAACCGGAATTGCCTGATTTTCATCGGTCAGGTCGGTTGCTTCTATTTTCAGATTTTGGATAGCGTGTATGCTTCGCAACACAAATTGAAATGTGGCGGTTTCGCCTTTAGCCACGGCGGCAGTGTCCGCATTTTCCTCGAAATATATCTGTTCTTTCAATACTTTTTCGAGAGGATCGAGTTGTACGCATTCTATTTCCGGATTAGCGCTGCATCCGGTCAATAACAGTATCGGAATAATAATTGAGTATTTCATGTTGTAATTTTTTAAAAAGTTAGTTAAAATAGCCTCCCGTCATTACGGGCTGAAAGCCTGAAATCAAATTGATTACGCCTTGGCAGGGCTTGGCTGGCGCCCGATGTTCGGACACAGGGTGTTGCCCTGTGCTATTGATTAAGAAGGCTTTCAGCCTTAAAACATCGAGAACCCGGCATCCCGTCAGGGATGCGTCGCTCGGTAGAAAGGTCATCCAACCACAGGACGCATTCCTTACGGAATGCGACCGCAAACAGACAATATTTTCTACCGAGCGACGTATCCCTACCGGGATGCGGATGATTATCTATAGAATCTATACAATAATAATATATGACAATAAAAGAAGCATTAAAGGAAGAAAGTAGAGACGCGACGTCTCCCTTCGGGGGAGTAGGAGGGGGGCTTAAAGACGTTCTGGCAGCGGCAAGGGACACGAAGGCGTTGATGATCGGAAGCGGTGTGCTGCGCCACGTTCCCGAAATGTTCCGCGAGCAGTTTCCCGGCAGGAAGGCGATTGTCGTTGCCGACGGCAACACGTGGCGGGCGGCGGGAAAAGATGTTTTCGAATTGCTGGAAAACGCGGGTGTGCGGCAGGAGAACGCCTTTATCTACACGGCTCCCGAACTTCATGCCGAATACGGATGTGTGGAGGAACTGGTAGCGCGGCTGAAAAATACGGACGCCGTGCCGGTTGCCGTGGGGTCGGGTACCATCAACGATCTGGTCAAACTGTCGTCGCACCTGACGGGCAGGCAATACCTGTGCGTGGCAACCGCCGCCTCGATGGACGGATATACTTCGTTTGGCGCGTCCATCACGGCGAATGGCGCCAAGCAGACGTTCAACTGCCCCGCTCCGCAGGCTTGCCTCGCCGATACGGACGTGATGGGCAAGGCGCCGGCGGAAATGACGGCAGCCGGTTACGCCGACCTTTTTGCCAAAATCACGGCGGGCGCCGACTGGATTCTTGCCGACCGCCTCGAAATGGATGCGATTGATTCCAAAGCCTGGGATATGGTGCAGGGCGATTTGAATGACGCGCTTTCCGATCCCGAAGGCGTGAAAAACGGCAATTCCGCCGCCATCGGCAAACTGATTCAGGGTTTGATGATGAGCGGATTTGCGATGCAGTGGCTGCAATCGAGCCGTCCCGCTTCGGGTGCGGAGCATTATTTCAGTCATTTGTGGGATATGGAACAGCACCGCCACAACGGTCGGTACGTGTCGCACGGTTTTCAGGTGAGTATCGGGACAATCGCCGAAACAGCGCTCTATGAACAGGTTTTGAATACTCCGATGGAAAATCTCGATATAGAGGCAGCCTGCCGGAACTGGCAAACCCTGCCGGAATTAGACCAACAAATCCACGCCATTTTCAAGGACAGCGGTTTTCTGGAACGTTGCCTGAACGAGACCCACGCCAAATATATAACCTGTGAACAGTTGGCGCAGCAGTTGCGTTTGCTGAAAGAGCGGTGGACGGACATCAAGCAGGCTGTCGGCGCACAACTCGTGCCGTATGAAACAGCGCGGCAACGGCTGCAATCCGCAGGCGCGCCGACGGAACCGGGGCAGATCGGCATATCAGGCGAGCGGCTTCGCCGGACGATTGTTCATGCACCGTTTATCCGCAACCGCTTCACGGCGCTTGACCTTGCCGTCCGCACGGGGAAAATGTCCGAGTGGCTGGATGCTCTTTTTGGATTCGGCGGGAGATTTTATAGGGGACGGGGATAAGGAGTAAGCATCTGTCTGTGGCATTTTCGTATGTAGCCGTGAAGAGATCGCTTCTGACGCTGACAGAATTGCTTCTGAATCTGACAGAATTGCAGGTGATTGTGGCGGAATCGTTTCTGTCTGCGGCATTTTCGCGTCTGACTGTGACAGAATCGTATCTGTCTGCGGCAGAATCGCGTCTGACTGTGGCGGGATCGCATCTGTCTGTGGCATTACGATAGGGTTCACTGAAGAAATCATAAAAAGAGGCTGCCGTATAGCTCACGGTAGCCTCTTTCTCATCC
>JAITMT010000489.1 GCA_031277235.1 Tannerella sp. | reverse complement strand
TTTATTTGCGGCGCTTGCGTGAAAAAAGTTTCCAAGTCGCTCCCGCAGTCAATATGCTGTTTAAGAGCGAGTTCGTTGTAGCCTGTCAGCCAAGAGATAATCTCGTTGACTTCCTTGGTTGTGCGTCCTTTTCTTTCCGCTTTTTGAATGTAGAGCGGATAGATATTGGAAAATTGCATTTTAAAAATTTTCGTGTTCATTGCTTTTGTGGTTTTATTATACTCTATGTTTCGTTCTGTCGTCCGCCGATGCGCCGCAATCGGTGTATCGCAGTTTTGTCTTTCCCCGTTTTCATTCGTCTTATATAATCACTTTTCCTACGTCTTTTCTTGGTGAATAGGGCGTCGGTTTAGCATAGCCGATTCGTATCAAAATTTGCGGAAATTCATTGTTAACCGGTAAGTCTCCCTGCATTTCTTCCTGCAAAATTTTCACTTCGCAAGGCTGATTCAAGAAGCCGCTGAAAATATTCAATTTAGTTTCTTCCAGCATAAAACGTTGTAAGGAGCGACCTGCATCTATCCAGTCTTCCACCGAATTATTCTTTGAAGTAAACAAAACCAAATGAGAGGAAGAGTTTATTTGTTTCAAATTCGATTTATTTTGCGCTTTTGGCGTCAATGCTCCTTTCAGAATGATTTCGCCCAAAAACCGCGGAATCGCAGGAAATCCCATTGTGTTGTAAGCCAAACCGTTTTCAAACTTTTTCACCTCGCCTTTATTGAAGCGAAGCCATTCTTTTAATTCTGTTTTAAATGCAGCGTCAGTCATTTGAATGCCGTTACCGCGCATCACATAGCCGGTCAAACTGTCGGCTAACGGAGTACCGATTTTTGCAAAATACATTTTTGTATTTGGTTGTAACTCTATACTTTGTAAAAACCGAATCGTATCTTCCGGAATTATATCCCCGTTGTAAACGCTGCGATTGACCTGTCGCTTTTCTATTTGATAAAAAAGATGATTATCGACAGGTTTTTCCGTTTTTTCCAAACGAATCGAAATACCTGCTTCATTTTGTTCCGCTATCTGATAATCATATCCAAAATGTTCGGCTGCGATACAGAAATTCTCTACGGCGCAACCCAACGAAATGTAAAATTCACGTCTGTCAGCGTCAACTGCGGACAAAGTTTCGATAAAATCGGGTAAAATTTCTACCGAACTTTGAGAAATTTGAAATTTCCAAGGTTGCGTATTGTGTCCCGAAGGGGCTTTATCAGCATATTTTACAATTTCTATAAAATCGCTGTTTTGTGCATAATTTAACGTGCTTGTTAACATAATTGACATTATTAATATAGTTGTTTATATTTTTATCCGTTCATTTACTCGTCGCTTCATTGTACGCTGTGCTTTCCGCCTCTTGCAGGCAACGTCCCGGCGGCTTGGCGGCAGGCGAGGGATTCACAAATGTTCGGGCGGGCGATAAACTTCCAAATTACCACAAACGTTTCTGCGGGCATACACCCCCGCTTGCGTGGAACCACTCGTTGTCAGCAGGCTGAAATGTAGAAAAACTTATTTTCTGCATACTCAAAGATAATCTTAATGCAAACCGCTAATCTTTTTTATTAACTTTAGCCATAAAGGTTATTCCTGCGCCTGTGCGCCAAACAATACGTGTCGATAACTCGCTAAAGCGCCACCCATCATCGGTCATAACCGCTTTCGCGCTGAAAATCCCTCCGGCTTGAAAATAAGATTCCGTAGAAAAAGGGTCGCCTTCGCCTTGCGCCCAAAGGTGCATTGCCGTCATATTAGCCGTGAGATAGGCGGTATCACCTTCAAAGTCAACAATATGGTCGCTTGTAATATGATGCGTCCCGCGAAAGCGACTGAATACCTTGCTCTCCTCCTCGGCAATGGATTTAGGTCCCACAGCGGTTGCGCCGTTTGGTTTAATGTAGCGACCTTCGTGCGCAAAAATCGTAGCAATCGCTTCTTCGGTTATTTTCTTATCGTCTATTATACGGCAATACCGGCTTAAAAGTTCACTTACTTTAATACGGTCTTCCATTCTAAATTCAAATTCATTATTTCCCATAAGTTTGTTTTTTAAATAAAATATAAATCTTCCATATACGTTACGGTCACTATCGAAGCTTGCTGACAACGCCCGTAGAAGCGGCTTGGCAGCAGGCGAGGGTTTCCACTGTCGCTCGGACGGGCGCAAACGACTCAAAATCAGCACAAATTGTCAGGCGAGCCACACCCCCGCTTGCGCCAAACCGCCCGTTAAGCACTGGCATTTTTTTCTTTTTTTGCATATTTTTGTTTCTGTCTGATACTATAAATCATCCCCGCAATTACTCCTGTCAGTCCGCCTAAATAACTAAAATTGTGCATTGAGCCAACAGCAATAAAATTTCTCGTATCAATCAAATTTTCTGGCAACCACCAATTTACTCCTGTGTCAGCAAGGTAAAACTTTCCGTATGCAAGTCCAATAAGTCCTGTTATAAATGCTACAATTACAGTTACAAGAATCGCCCTCAAACTCACATAAAACATTTGTTTGCTATTTTTGTGGATTAAACCAACAAGTCCAAGAATTATTCCGATTGGAAGCCCCACCCACCAAGTTGCTAAAAAACCTACTGCTGAAACTCCAATTCTCGGATTAGTATCATTCACTAAATCTATAAGTCCAAATTGATAAAACTTGAATTTAGTATAATACTCTGGCGAAATTGTGTATGTAAGTTGGTCGTTCAAAATACCATAAAGTCCGCCCATTAATGGGGCAATTCCAATTATTAATAACAATATCAAAAATTTCTTCATTTTATTCTTCATTTTCAAATTTTTACTTCTCTGTCTCACTAAAATGTCAAATTTCGCAAAGTCCAATTCCGCCAAATTTCTCTCCAAGTTGTCAACCTGTACAAAGTCAAAAGGACACTTGATGACTTCGCTGTCCCTTGCTTGCAGTTAA
>JAITMT010000481.1 GCA_031277235.1 Tannerella sp. | reverse complement strand
TCCCGACGCGAAAGTCGAAAACGTTGTGCCCGACTACGAAAAGGGTGGTGCGGCAGCCTGTTCGATACTGACCGACAGCGAGTTTTTCGGCGGGTCGTTTGGCGATTTGAGGCAGGCGCGTTCGTTAGTCAAATTGCCGTTGCTTCGCAAGGATTTCATCATTGACGAATATCAAGTGTATCAGGCGCGTACGCTGGGCGCTGACGTGATTTTGCTGATAGCTGCCATTTTGACGGAGGAAGAATGTCTGCACTTTGCAACAACGGCTAAACAGCTGGGAATGGAGGTTTTGCTTGAAATTCACGACGAAAAGGAATTGTCGTTGATGAATGAACACATTGATATGCTGGGAGTTAATAACCGTCATCTGGGTTCGTTTCATACCGACATTGAAAATTCGTTCCGGCTTGTGGAACGGATAAAATCGGAGGCGGGCGATGATGTTTTGCTTGTTTCCGAAAGCGGACTTACTGATTATCAGGATATTATTCGACTGCACGAAGCCGGTTTCCGCGGATTTCTAATGGGCGAGGCTTTTATGAAAACCGGGCAACCGGGTTTGGCATTGTCAAATTTAATCAACCAACTGAAAGAAAGATGATTATAAAAGTTTGCGGAATGAAGGAAGCCGAAAATATCCGTCAGGTTGGAAATCTCGACATTGACTTTATCGGCTTTATCTTTTATCCGAAATCTCCGCGATATATATCTGATAATAAGGAGACTATCGAAACTATTCATTTCCTTAATCTGAAAAAAGTCGGTGTTTTTGTGAATGAAACGGCAGAAAAAATGCTGGAAAATACGCAAAAATTCCGTCTGGATTTTTTGCAGTTGCACGGCGGCGAATCGCCTGAAATTTGCCGGTTTCTACGCGCCGAAGGTTATGGCGTAATCAAGTCATTTTTAATCGGTTCGGCGGATGATTTTGACGGTACGGGCGCCTACCGCGACAGCGTTGATTATCTGCTGTTTGATACGAAAAGTGACATTTACGGCGGTTCGGGGCGGCGGTTCGACTGGTCAATGCTTGATCGCTACAAAGGCGAAACGCCATTCTTGCTAAGCGGCGGATTATCACCTGATTACAGGCAGGATATTTCAGGAATAAAACATCCCCGGTTCGCCGGTATAGACCTCAACAGCGGTTTCGAGATAGCGCCGGGCTTGAAAGACGTCGAAAAATTACAGCAATTCATTCAAAAAATTATATGAATACACAATGTAATATCCAAATTTGTCAATCCGTCAGGATTGAATCGCTTGGTAGAAAACAGCCCCTCCCCAACCCTCCCCACAGGGGAGGGAGTCCCCCTCCGAAGGAGGGGTTAGGAGAGGCTTTAGCGACGCATTCCTGACGGGATGCAAACGTTCCCGGATACAATGTTGAGCATTCAAAAAAATTAAATTAACAAGTATGGAAAACAGAATTAACAACTTGTTCAAAAACAAGACTAAAGACATTCTTTCGATTTATTTTTGCGCGGGCTATCCCGATGCGGAAAATACGGCGGAAGTGATACAAACACTTGAAAATAACGGTGTTGAAATGATAGAAATAGGGATTCCGTTCAGCGATCCGATGGCTGACGGCGTTGTGATACAAAATGCTGCTACGCAGGCGCTTAAAAACGGAATGTCATTGCGCAAACTGTTCGGGCAGTTGCAGGATATTCGCCACAGCGTGAAAATTCCGTTGCTGTTGATGGGCTACCTCAATCCCGTGATGCAGTATGGTTATGAGGCTTTTTTCCGCTCGTGCCGGACGTGCGGCATTGACGGCTGCATCATCCCCGACCTGCCGTTTGACGATTATTTATCCGAGGTCAAACCAATTGCCGAAAAATATGATATTAAGATGATTATGCTTATCACGCCCGAAACTTCCGACGAGCGAATCCGCCTGATTGACGAACATACCGACGGCTTCATTTACATGGTGTCGTCTGCCGCCACGACCGGCGCGCAGCAATCGTTCGACGAACAAAAACAGGCGTATTTCCACCGAATCCACGCGATGTCGCTACGCAATCCGCGAATGATTGGTTTCGGCATCAGCAACCGGGCGACTTTCCGCGCCGCCTGCGACAATGCCTCCGGAGCCATCATCGGCAGCCGCTTTGTTACGTTGCAAGGCGAACACAAATCCCCCGAAATCGCTATCCGGAAATTGCTGGAAAACTTGATTTAGTGTGTAGAGTGTAGTGTTTAGAGTGTAGTTGTTTTAACCCAAAGAATTTTTTTTACTGTCTTTGGAAGATTTGAGCAAGAAATCAAGTTGAACATATTCATATAATGGATAAAAAAATTCTGTTTTCGATAGGGTATTTCCCTTTTCATGCGGTATAGGGGTATAGAAACATCAAAAAAAGTAAATGTATGAAAAGAACAGTTTTATTATTAATGGCTTTTACAAGCCTTGCATTCACGGGATGCCAAACCGATACGCAAGTGGATCCCGAACCGGCAACTTCACGCCTGATAATCAGGGCGGCGAATACGGAAATAACGACACGGAGCGGAGCAGGAGACAGCAACAGTCAGGAACCGGTTGTTTTCACGGGCGACGATATTCTGTGGTTCAACGAAACCACCGGCGAACTGCGTTTCAAAGGCAACACTTCCATGCGTTCGGCGCTGCATGGAGATGTGAAATTTTATCTCGGCGACGAATTTTTATTCCCGTCCATGGTATTTACCTCCGACTTATCTTCGATGTCCGTTAACAGTCTGGTTTTATACCATAATATATTGGAAAACAAACTTTATCTGGCTAACGGCTATCCTGCAATTCGACCCGAATCCGGGAAATTCAACGAACAGCAGGCAGCGTGGCAAATTGAACGAGCCGCCAACCGGAAGAAAATAACGTCTCAATGGGCTAAATTCATCGAAGAACTGAAAAAGGAAGGAAAATATCAAAACAGCGGAGGCGTACCGGTAGAAAGCAATCCCGCGGCAGGCAAACTGTCGGTAGTGGCTACACGCGGAGCGAAAACTTACGCCGGCGGCGGTGAAGACATTTTTCTGGCATTCACAAGCGACGACATCAAGTCTTTCGATCCGAAATGGGGGCAATTACGTTTTAACAACATGAATTTCAGAAATTTATGGGACAAAATCAACGACAGCAATCTGACATTCTATCTGGATGACGAAGCGCTGTTTACATCGGCAAGTTTCGGCTATGACACGCTGATGATACTGTCGAACTACGTTTTCAACGATTTGGTATTCTTGATGCGCGGTGTGGAAGACGGAACGCTGTATTTGCTCGACGGTTTCCCGGAACTCGACCGGGTAGAGCAATTAGGCTTGGACAGGGAAGAAGCCCGGCAAATCCGTGAACAAAACGCCGAAAAACGGAAAAGCGAGTGGGCAGTTTTTCTCCGGTATCTGACCGACAACGGCAAAATTGTGCCGGACAACGACGACGGCACGGGCGGCGGCGGTAGTGGCGGCGGTGGAGACGTGAATCCGACGGACTCCATCATGTGAAACTGAAAAAAACAACAAAGGGGCTTCAAGAAAGCCCCTTGTTTTTTTACCTGACCCGGTGAAGATTAAAAATAAATTCCATTCTCTATTTTATTGTCGCAATCTTTTAACAGAATGGTTTCCAACTCTTTCGCCTTTTCGGGGAAACGCAGGATTACGTCGTATTTTTCCTGCGGGTCTTTGCGTAAATCATACAGTTCGAACTTTCCGCGCGGCTTGAAATAGCGCAATTTCCAGCCTTCGTTTGTAATCAGGGCGGGTCCCTCGTCGGAAGCCGTGATGAAATGGCGGGATTTCGGCAACTTCCTGTTTTTCAGCAGAACGGGGAGATAGGAACTGCCGCTTTTCTCCGTCTTCAAATCCACGTTCAGCCAGTCCGCCATGGTAGGCAGAAAGTCGTAATTGCCTACAATCTGGTCGGTTACACGTTTTTCGAACGTGCCTTTCCGGTAAAAAACGAGCGGAACCCGTATGCCGCCATCCAGATTGCTGCGTTTCAAGCCTGCCAGCCCCATGTTCCCGTTGAAGACGTCGCCTGCCAAATCGCTGTAATATTTGTAATAGGAACCATCGAACAGATCCCCTGTCCTTTTGTTTTTATAGGGTCTGTCGAATTGATTTTCCCGATTGTAGTAAATTCCGTGTCCGCAATCGGAGGTGAAAACAATCACCGTATTTTCTTCCAGTCCGAGCGTTCCGATTTCGGACAGGATTGTACCCACCTGATTATCCAGCAGTTTCACCATCGAGGCGTATTCCTTTTCCACCTCCGAGAGATTACTGTTTTGCGCTATTTCCGGGTCAATTTCGGGAATTGAAACCGGTCCGTGCGGCAGTTCCGTGCTGAAAACCAGGAAAAAAGGCCGGTCCTTGAAAAAACGGATAAATTCCAGCGTTTTTTCCATCATCAGATCCGGCGAATAGACTTTTTTACCTTCCATGTCCCGGCGGGCTTTGAATGTCATTTCGTTTTCGGGTTCAAAATTTCTTCCCGCGTCAAGGTGCGTATTTCCCTCAATCATAACGATTTGACCGCTCTCGAACAGGAACGGCGGATAATAGCCTTCCGCCCTGACATTGTCCATGTAGCCATAGTAGTAATCCCAGCCGAACCGGTCCATTTGCCTGCGCGTAGCCGTGTTTCCGATACCCAGAACACCGATTTGACCGGTTACATAACCGGCTTTGCGGAATATTTCCGGCAAATACGGGTCGTTGTCCGGCAGCAGAATGTCATTTCCGTTGATAAAGTCCTCATTCTGATGGATATACGAAGAATCCTCCTTGATGTAAACACCTCCGGTCGAAATCCGCCACCTGCCTTTTGTCACACTGCTGTAACCGGTTAATAATGAAGCGCGTGAGGGAGCAGTCTGTGCGCCTCCGCAGGCATTGCTGAAACTGACGCCGTTATTGATCAGAAAGTCAATGTTCGGGGTGGAAAAATGTTTCTGTCCGTAAGCCGAAATCAGGCCTTTCCCGAAATCGCTCGCCTGAATTAAAATCACATTGGGCTTGTCCCCGGTCGCTGCTTCCGTTTGGACTGAATACAGCAATAAGATGCTGATAATTAAGAGATATGAAAAATTATATTTATACATAATCCATTTGTTTTTGACAAAAAAATCAATGCAAAAGTAATGTAATTTTTTGGATTCTGCAAACAGAACTTTTTATTGACCCGGGGCAAACGCATCAAAACGTCATCAGTAATGCGAATGGCGGACCGGAAATAAAAATCCCGCCCAATTTACATTGGACGGGACAAAAATATACATTTTATCGAGAAATGTCAGTATGTTTTTACTCAATCATTGCAGATTATGATCAAAAACGGCATTGTCAAATTTTCGTCATATCCGTTATATTTTCAATGATTGACGCTGCAAAGGTAAGGCAATAAAATGTCCCGATAAAATTGATTTGCGCCGCTGTTTTCTGTGAAATTTGCGCAAATCAATAATGGAGGCATTTTCGGGTGCCATTTTCGGGCAAATTTGCGCAAATCAATAATTCACCGGCATCAAAATGGAAAAAATTATTGATTTGCGCAAAAAAAAGTTTTGAAATTATTGATTTGCGCAAAAAAAAGTTCTACCTTTGCGGTCAGATAATCTACAAACTTATGGATATGATACAAAAGACTATATTTGAGGAAATTACGAATAAAATCACTGTTCATCAACAGTTGGCTGATGTTGTGAGCGAAATATTGGAAATCGGCATAGACGCTGCCTACCGGCGGATTCGGGGAAAAACGGAACTGACTCTGTCCGAAGCCATTAGATTATGCTCCCGCTTTAACATATCCCTGGATTCGATTTCCGGCAACGAGCATTATAATCTGTTTTTCAGATATAATCCCATTGACATGTTGAACCTGAACAATTACCGCATCTATATCCGGCAATTTACGGAAACGGTTTCTTCCCTGACGAAGAGCGCGAAGGGTGAAATTTACTATACTGCCGACGACGTGCCGCTGTTTCACTTTCTACGGCATCGCGAAATGATGTTTTTCAAGATTTTTGTATGGTATAATGCCGTTTCGGGTACTAAAACGACCTTTGAGCAGTTTGTGGAAGAGATTGAAGGTAAGGAATCCCTGGTTGATGATTTTAACAGACTGGAAAACAGTTATTTCAAAACATCGTCCCATGAAATCTGGACCAATAACACGATTATGCACATTCTCATCCTGCTGGAATATTATTATGAGATGGGCGTTTTTGCAGAAATGGAAACGGTACGGCAATTGTTCCGGCAGTTGCATGAAATGATGGAAAACCTGATGCAATGGACGGAAACCGGAAAGAAAGAAGAAAAGGGAGATTTCAAACTGTATATCAGCGCTACCTACCCCGAAAACAATTATATACTGTTGAAAAACGGAGAAAATACGTCTGTGGCTATCCGGCTATACACGGTCAAAAGTATTTTGACCTCCAATCCATCGTTTTGTGAAGAAACGGAAAGATGGATCAAAAATCTTATGGACAAATCCCTTTTGATTAGCGGGACTTCTGCCAGAGAGCGTCTGACTTTCTTTCAAAATCAGAAAGATAAAATCAATGACTTGCAGAAAAAACTGATTGGCAGTTAATAGAATTTTCAGTTTCCACCCTCGTACACCATCTGTTTGGGCTTTTTCGCCAGCAGTTTTTTCTCCAGTTCGCCGACGGAGACTTTTACGGGAGCAATGATAAATTCCGGCACATTGTACGAAAAGAGGCAATCGTTATAGAAGCGCGGGTCTTTTTGCGGCAAAAGAAACGGTTTGGTTACCAGCCCGTTATCATCAATGGAGGCAAAGTGCGGTCGCGTGTAGAGTCCGTCGCCACGGCGGCTGCTGAACACAAACCAGCGGGAATTGCTGCTCCAGTCGTGGAAACTCTCCGTGTCGTCGCTGTTTACTTCCTGCAGCGGGCGGTACGTCCCGTCGCTCAAATCCATCAGATACAGGTCGGCTTCCCGGTGCCAGATGGAGAAAGTGCCGTAGTCCGACTGCGTGAACATCAGATATTTACCGTCGAACGAAGGACGGGGGAAAGTGATGCTCTTTCCCGTTTGGGCGGCAGAAATCAACGTGTCTATCCGGTCGCCGAACGTGCCGGTTGCCGGGTCGAAGGCGATTTTGCATAAACTGTATTTCGTGTTTTTATAGTTCGTTTGACTGATAGTTTGCTTCGTGGCGGAGCAGAAATAAAGCGTCTTCCCGTCCGGGGAAAAGACGGGGAACGTTTCAAAGTCTTCGGTCTTTACCGAAGGGCTCGACAGTAACTGATTGTGTTCCAAATCATAGACGACAATATCGGAGGCGTCGTCAAACACTTCAATCCGTTCGTCGCGTATGGCATGAAAAACCTGTTTGGTCGCATTCACCGAGTAGGCGATGTATTTTCCCGAAGGATGCCAATAGGGATATACGCAGGCGGAAATCGTGCTGTCGGTCTTTGTGTTGAACAGTTGCATGTTCCCGTTCACCTGCAGCATGGTAGCCCCGTACTCGCCCCGTATGTGCAGGTTCATTTGCGCCGGATTGTTTTGGTTGAAGGCATGGCAATTGACGCACATGTTTGGAATCAGGGTGTTTTCAACAATCGGTCGCTGCTCGAAATTTGACAGATTGCGCCAGTAAATACCCATTTTGCTGTACACTTCATATCCCGGCGCTATCATCCGGTACGTCAAGCCGTAATCAATCGGATACGGACTGACGTGGATGGGAAAAGGCTTGTATTGCTTCCAGCCGTCTTTCGACCGGATGCTGACAAGCGCTTCCAGGTCGGAACCTTTATTGTCCGACAGCAATTGACGCCACGCCTTCTCCGGAAATTGAATTATTTCTTTTCCCTGCACATGAACCGTTCCTTTCTGTTTTCCGGTTACAACGACGTCTATGGCGTCAAATTCTTCCGTTGCCAGGGTAAAATTTAGCGGCGCTATCGTTGCCGGAACGGTTACTTCCGTATAGTCGGGATACAGTTTCGGATATTCGTTGATTTGAACCGGAGACTGTACCGTTTCCCGGCAACCGGCAAACAGTATCATCAGCGAGGTCAAAAAATAAAAATCAATTTTTTTCATATTGGGGTGTTAATAATTTCTGAATTTTTGATGTTGAACCGGCTTTGCCGCGATACATTCCATTTCAATGAGCCATTGTGTCCGGCAAATCGGCGCCAGAACCATCATGACGGGCGTTTCAGGAAATTTTTTGTCAAACATGGGTTTAACGGTTGCGTAATCCGCAAAATCCCGCAAATATACGATAACCTGCATCAAATCGCCAAAGCCGCAGTCCGCTTCGTGCAGCAGGGCTTCCACGTTTTCCCACATCCGGAGCGTTTGCTGCCTTACATCATTGACATACAATACGTTTCCGTTACGGTCAATGCTCGCCGTTCCGCTGATATGGACGTTGCGCCGGTCTCCAAAATCAATTGAGACGCCGCGCTCGAACGTTATGCCGTATTGATGCGTGGGACTCATCCTGTCCTTCGCATACAGAAATTGCACTTGCTCCTCTTCCAATCCCCTTATCCAGTACGTATCCATTTTTACCTTGACGGAGGCGTCCGCATCCCGCCCTTCTATCCCCGTACTGGCGATATAGTGCGTTTGACGGGTCAATCCGTTCCGGGCAAAATGCTCTTTCCGGGCACTTGCCATACCTGCGTAATCCGTATCAATGTCGCGGGTAAACAGCCAGGTACGGAGGCAGTTATCCGCCATTCTGCAATCACGGATATTCAACTGCCGCTCATATTCTTCCAGCAAATTCCGGGTCTGCGTACGGGAATCTTCCCCCGTGCCGGAAGCGGACGTAAAACAATGCGTAAAACCGTTTCGTTCAAACAGATGCCATCCGTCGCCGTCATGCCGCGTTACGTCCGTTTGCAAATGCAGCCAGAACGCGATTTTGCCGCCATTGAGAGGGGGTTGCTGCACATAAGAAACCGTACAGCCCAAAAATCCGGAAAAAGATTCCTGCGCCTGTTTTTGCTGGTTGGCGGCGTCGCTGAGGAAACAGCGGGCAAAAACAACGGTGGCTTCCTCCGGTAATTTATCCCTGAAAAGTTGCAGGAATGCACTGCGGAGGGCATTTACCTGTTCCGAAAAACGCTGTAAGGAGGTGTCTGCGTGCGCCATCACATGAAAATCCGCCGCTCCGTTTTGAATCGGCAGCGCGGATAGTTCAATCCTTACGCCGGTATATTTTTCTATATAGTAATTCATGTTTTTTTCACATACTCGGAAAGCAGCATATATTCACCCGTATCCTCATTTTTTGCTTCATCATAGAGACGGACATCTTCCCGATCTTCCAATTCTTCGAGAATACGTTGATATTCCTTCACCGGGAGAATCACAAATTTCTTTTTTCCTTTTACATCGGTAATGTATTGAGGAGCAGACATATTAGCCGGAGTAATCATATTTCTAATTGTACATTTTAACGATACAAAGTTAGCATAAAATTTCCAAATACACACAAACGGATCAAAATTAGAAAGAATTTATAGGGGAAAAATACAAATAAATAGCCTGAACATCAAATTTTTGTCCCTTTTTTGTTCACGAATGGTTTATTTATTATTGTAAAAATAATGCACGTTTTGAAAACTTTTTTTTAACTTCTAAAAACTATACTTAAAAATTTCGAGTTATCCATATCCCTCGCTTGCTACTTTTCCTATAGCATACAGCGGAAAAACTTTGATTTTATCATATCTGCTAAAATTTTCAAGCGAAGTGCGTATGCCGTAACCTGATTTTTTTTCTTTCAGAAACACCTGCATACTTTGCATTTTGCCCTGTTTGCCCGATTTCACTTCGAGAGGCACAATATCTTTGCCGCATTGAACAACAAAATCTATCTGTGCGCCGGCATTTTTCTTTTCCCGTACCCAGCAATAAAGCTCATTATCAGAATAATACGAAGTATTCTTCTTCAGTTCACAGCCTACAAATATTTCGGCAACCGCCCCCTTGTTGATGGTGTCAAAATCGTCTGAAAGCAAAATGTCCGAAATATCCAGATTCAAAATTCGCTGATAAATTCCTGTGTCAAAAGGAATTATACGGCGATATTTCGGATTTATCTTTGCTCCGAGCGGTATTCCGTCAGCCGAAGTATGTGTAACTTGATAACACAAGCCTGCCATTAGCAATAACTCCAGCGATTTTTTAACCTGTTCGTTATTAAGATTTTGAGAAACATGTTCGTACACAAACTTCCCTTCTGCCTGCTGTGCAACAGAACTGAAAACTTCGTTAATTCTCGTCGCCGGAATGCGTTTCCTGTATTTTGCAAAATCGTTGCGAAACGACACGAGTAAACTGCTCAAAACCTTTTGGCAGCGCAGAAAATCGCGTGTTCTGACATATTCGGCAACCACTTCGGGCATTCCGCCGATAATCAGAAAATTTTTCAACTCCTCTACGATTCTTCCGTGAATTGCCTCTGAAACAGGCTTTTCAGGCGTTGCTTCATCTATCGGTTTTGTCCACATCCCGTATCCTGCGGCACACAGAAACTCGCTGAACGAAAAGGGATACAAAAATATCGAATCAATTCTGCCCACGCCAAACGAGGGAATTTCCTCAAGGGCAAATTCAAGTAATGATCCTGCTGCAATCACATGAAGTTCAGGCATTTGTTCATAAAAATAGCGTAAAGCAGCAATCGCATCCGTGCAACTTTGAACTTCGTCGAGAAACAACAGCGTTTCATCTGCCACAACCGGTTTGCCAAACAGTGCGGCAAGTTCACTGCAAATTATTTGTGGATCAGAATGTTGCGCGAAAACGATTTTTGCTGCCGCGTGATCTTTGTTTTCAAAATTTATTTCGACAAAATACTTGAAATTTTTACCCAAATTACGGACAACCGTAGTTTTTCCCACCTGCCGCGCACCGCGAAGCATTAATGGTTTTCGGTGTCTTTCGATGCTCCATTGCTGTAAAACACTGTCAATCTTTCTGTTAAAATAATTCATAAGATTCTATTCCGTAAAAATATGGGGCAAAGATACGTCTTTTTCCGTAAAAATACTATCCGAAAAACATTTATAAAAATGAAAAATACTACCCGAAATGCAGAGATGATCCCAATTTGATTTTTTAGACGTACATTAAAATATATGCGCTGATAGAGAATCTATTAGAGGGTTTTCTTATGGACACTATTTATTATTGTAGCCTATGCCCGAAACGTTTGATTCGTTTCCGACACAAGCTACATAATAAACAGTATAAATTAATATTTTACTGCGCTTTAAACATCCAGTACCAGCAGCCGGACCATCCGCCTCCGCCGTCGCCTTCTTCGGGCCAGGCAAGGACCATTTCCGTGTCTGTCAGTTTAATGATGTCGTAATTGTAAACAGGTCCCTCACCTTTGTTTTGCGCTTTGCCGCAAAGCACCGTAACGGAGGTGGTATTCAGTTTACCGATAGCCCACGTACCGCCGTCGGCGGCGCTTGTTTTCGTTTTGCTCATGTCAAAACTGAACGTTCCGGACTGCACGGTACCGTCGGCTCTGTGTTTCACAAGGGTAGCTCCACTGGCTGAGAAAACCATGGTTGCACCATCGCCCTCGCCTTTGGCATTGCTCTGACCGTTTATATTTCCGAGGGGTTCGCCCCACCAAGCCGGTTGCTTGTCAGCCAGATAACCGCCGTTGCCCCATACTCTGCTCTGACTTGCATCCCACGTCCAGACTTTTTCGCCTGTTCCGCAGAGCAGTTCCCATTCGGGCGCTACGTCAAAACATTCATCAACGGTAACGGAAAAGGGAATCGGCGGCAACATGGTACCGTCAGCGTTCAACACGTTCACATAAATGTCAAAAGTGCCGGGCACGACAAATCCCTGAACTACGGCATTTGTCCCGACATACGTTCCCAGGCCATGCTTGAAAGAAGTAACACAATTGGCTAATCCATCGCTGTTTACGTGGATATAATTGCTCTTTACTCCATCGCGTACGACTGCTTCGACAGTCACTTTTGCCCTGACTTCTGCCTCCGTGACGGCGCCTTTCATGACTTCCCGGTTTTCAATCGAGTCGCATGAACCGAAAGACATCACGCCCATGACGGCAATCACAAATATTCCTAAAATTTTCTTCATAATCTTTTTTATTTTAATAAGCTTCAAATCTTGGTGTAGA
>JAITMT010000471.1 GCA_031277235.1 Tannerella sp. | reverse complement strand
TTACGAATATCTGATGGCTTATACGCTGTTAACGAAAGACTTGAAAAATTTTCCGAGATATTTCGCGCAAAAAACGGATTTCACTTACCCCGTCATTCCCAAATCCTATCAGGAAGCCCTGATTTACATCTGGGGGCTGTCGCACAATGAATTGACGGATTCGATACCTTTTCCGGTCAGCAATCCGGTCAGGCAAGCCGTAGAAACCTACGCGCAAATCTACACAAGTTCCCAATCGCCCGAACCGCTTCTAAAACAGCAGTTTTCAAAAACATTCTGGTATTATCTGCATTTCCAAAAATACAACCGACCCGATTATAACAATTTGTATCAGCATTAATTATGCTAAATACAAAAATTCCTTAAAATATCATTGATTGCCGTTTTTAGTTATAAGCATGATAATCATATATTTATAATTATTTCTTGAAAGAATATTCATTTTTTTTGTTAAAAAAGTTTGAGAAATGTTTTTATATTAAAAAAATGTTATATCTTTGCAAATTATTATCTGTGGAAAGGCTGCAAACCTCGGACTGTTGTGTTGTTTATACGGCGAAATGAAAAGGCGTTTTTTCCACGTAAAAAAAAAAGTAATATATGAGTGAAATAAGATCTAATATTAACAAAAAAGTGTTTATATGAAAAAAGTGATTTATTTATTTACATGCGTGCTGCTAAGCATGACATGGGCTATTGCGCAAACGCGCAATATTCAAGGTACCGTGGTTGATGACACCGGCGATCCGCTTCCCGGCGTTACAGTCCTGGTAAAAGGAACCACGACGGGAGTAATAACCGACGTGGACGGACAATTCTCTCTTTCAACGACCGAAGGAGCAACATTGACGTTCTCGCTGATTGGTATGGAGACTGTGGAACAAACGGCTCAGACGGGAATGAGAGTAACCCTGTATCCTTCTACAAGCGCTTTGGATGAGGTGATTGTGGTAGCGTTCGGTACGGCGAAAAAATCAGCCTTCACCGGTTCAGCCAAAGTGATTGACTCCGAAGAATTGGCAAAATCTCAGGTATCGAGCGTTACCAATGCGCTGGCAGGTGCAGTTGCGGGCGTTCAATTGAATTCAAGCAACGGCGCTCCGGGAGAAACTTCCACTATTAAAATTCGCGGATTCAGTTCGTTGAATGCAGGGAACAACCCCTTGATCATTGTGGATGGCGCTCCGTATAACGGAGACATAAGCAGCATCAATCCCAATGACGTGGAGTCTATGACCGTATTGAAAGATGCCGCTTCCAATGCCTTGTATGGAGCTCGTGGAGCCAATGGAGTAATCATGATTACCACGAAAAGAGGAGATAAATCAGGGAATGCGACCGTTACGTTTGATGCTAAATACGGAACCAATACCCGTGCATTGCAACGCTACAACGTCATTACCAACCCTGCGCAATATTACGAAACACATTATGCCGCCCTGTCAAAATATTATGTGAATCAGGGACAGACTCCGGAGGCTGCCTGGCAAAGAGCCAATGCCAATCTGTTCGGCGATCAGGGTAACGGAGGTTTGGGATACAACGTTTACACCTACCCCGAAGGACAACTGTTGATTGGCCTCAACGGCAAACTGAATCCCAATGCTACGCTGGGACGTGCCGTTAAGTATAACGGTGAAGATTACTATTTAATTCCCGATGAATGGAAAAATTTGGGAATGCGTGACGGCGTACGCCAGGAATATAACGTCTCTGTCAACGGTTCCAGTAATAAATCTTCTTTCTATGCTTCTCTCGGCTATCTGGATAGCGAAGGTATTATCCCCGCTTCCGGTTTTGAGCGTTTGTCTGCCCGTTTAAGAGCCGATTATCAGGCAAAAGAGTGGATGAAGATAGGAGGAAATATGTCTTACACAAAATTTGACCACAATTTGCTTGACAACAACGGTGCCAGTACATCAACCGCAAACGTCTGGGCTTTCACTACACGGACGGCTCCCATTTATCCCGCCTATATCCGGACAGCCCCCGGACAAATAAAGATAGATGAGAATGGCTTTGAAATGATGGACTATGGAAACGGCACCAATGCCGGCAGGGCACGTCCGTTTTTATCAGACGCCAACCCGATTATGGATAGTAAACTGAATACAGTGAACTTTGAAGGTAATTTCTCTTCCGGTAGCGGATTTGTGGACTTTACATTTTGGCCGGAATTGAAACTGACCGTAAACGCTGCCTATAACCTCGATGAAACGCGAGGAACACGCGTGTATAACCCTTACTACGGACAGTTCGACACCACCGGCGGTACAATATATAAATACCACACCCGCAATTATGACTACAACCTGCAGCAATTGTTGAACTACACGAAAACCATCGCGGGTAATCACAACCTGGAAATCTTATTGGGACATGAATTCTATAAGTATACCTATGCTATATTATACGCCAGCAAATCAAACATGTTTTCACAGGATAACAAGGAATTGGGCGGCGCAGTTATAGATGGTCAGAATGCCAGCTCCTACACGCAAACGTTCAACATCGAAGGTTATTTCGGCCGTTTACTGTACAATTACGGCGAGCGCTATTTCGCTTCGCTTTCTTTCCGCAAGGATGCTTCTTCCCGTTTTCACCCGGATTACCGCTGGGGTAATTTTTGGTCGGTAGGCGCAGCATGGCTTATCAACAAGGAAGACGGGTTCAATGTTACATGGGTAGATGAATTAAAACTGAAAGTCTCTTATGGCGTACAGGGAAACGACGATATTGGTTTGTACCGTTATACCGACGTGTTTGATATCACCAATTCGGCAGGTAACGTCGGAACTTCATTTTCAACGAAAGGAACACAGGATATTACTTGGGAATCGAATTACAACTTCAATGCCGGAGTGGAATTTCAATTGTTCGACCGTATAACGGGTGGCATAGAGTATTACCACCGTAACACAAAGGATATGTTATTCTCATTCACCGTCGCGCCGTCGCTGGGATATCCCAGTTATTGGGATAACATCGGCGATATGTACAACACCGGCATTGAATTGGATTTGGGAGTGAATGTCCTTAAATTGAGGGATTTTACCTGGGACGTCAACCTCAATTTGGCTACGCAGAAAAACCGTATCACCTTGTTGCACGAAGACAAGAAAACCTCTTCTCTATACAACGCAAACGGCAAAGAATATAAGGGATACAACCTCGGAAATTATTTCGTATCGGAAGACGTGTCAATATATACCTGGCGCCTGAAAGATTATGCAGGCGTCAATGAAAACGGTCAGTCTCTGTGGTATAAAAACACGCTGGCAGAAGACGGTGAAACAGTGACCGGACGCGAAACAACTACGGATTATGCCACTGCCGACTTTTATGTAACCGAAGAAACGGCTCTTCCCAAAGTGCTGGGCGGTTTTGGCACCACTGTACGGAGTTACGGAGTGGATTTCAGCATCAATTTCTCTTATCAAATTGGCGGTAAACAATACGACGGTACCTATGCAGATTTCATGGCGCCGCCTACTACTACCAATACGGGTTACAATTTCCATGCAGATGTTTTGAAAGCATGGACGCCTGAAAATACCGGCAGCGATATCCCTCGTTTTGTATTCGGAGATATTTATGGTGCAGGCTTTTCCACCCGTTTCCTGACGGACGCCAGTTTTTTGAATATAGAGAATATCAATTTGGGTTATACTTTTCCGTCAAAATGGACCGAAAAATTGCAAATGAGTTCACTGCGTTTATATGTTACTGCCGAGAATGTATTCTACTGGTCGAAACGTAACGGTTTCGATCCGCGTCAGGCATTCAGTGACAGAACTACGTCGGAGAATTACAGTTTACTTCCTAACGCTACTTACTATTCGCCTATGAGAACAATTTCAGGCGGTATTACAATTAAATTTTAAATATCAAAAAATATGAAAAAGATAAATAAATTAATATTGTTGTTTGCAACGGCTATGCTGGTCTTGACAATGAACAGTTGTATTGAAGAGACTTTTCCCGATGGCGCTTCCGCAACTTCCGAACAAATCGGCGCTTCGGCGTCGGCTTTGCAAGCATCTTTGAACGGGATTCCTTCACAAATGTCGCAAGGCTATCTGGTTTATGGAGATCAAGTTCACGAAACCGATATGGCTTATCCGCAATTTATGATTGCTCAAACCGAAATGTTGGGCGATATGTATCCGCTCGGAGCTAATTCGGGTTACGACTGGTATCGGAATTATAATACGTTTGCCACTACTGTGGGAGATGACAGTTATTTTGCTTATCTTCCCTGGTTTACACTGTACATGTTCATCAAATCCGCCAACGACATTATCGGTTCGGTTGACATTACAGACGAAAGTCTGACGCCGGCTATCAGAGGATCTGCCGGTGTAGCATACGCATGCCGTGCATTTGACTACTATATGCTTACCATATTGTTTGAACCGGTCGAAAACAGATATACCGACGTTTCCAAAGTATTGGGATTGACCGTCCCCTTAGTAACGGAAGAAACTACCGCCGATATGGCTAAAAACAATCCGCGCATTTCCCATGACGAGATGATCGCATTCATCCTTTCCGATCTGGACAAGGCGGAAGAATTACTGGCTGATTATACGCCCGAGTCGAGATTATTTCCCGGTTTAGCCGTTGTGTACGGTATCAAGGCAAAAGTATATTTGTGGGATGAACAGTACGACAAGGCTGCCGAATATGCCCGCAAGGCTATTGATACCTATGGCAGCACTCCCGTTACGCAAGCGCAATGGGAAGATCCGACTACCGGTTTTGCCGTCGCCAATCAGGCGTGGATGTGGTATGTCAACTATGCTCCTGAAAATATGGGTAACCTGTGTAATTTTACCGGTTGGATGTCCGGCGAAGCGGATTGGGGTTATTCTTCACTCACTTTCCCGAGTATCGACAAATCGCTGTATGATAAAATTGCCGATACGGACTTCCGCAAGCATTCTTTCCTCGACCCGGAAAAGTTTGACTACTACGATTATCAAACCGTGCGCGATGAAGCTTACATTAATGACGCTCCCGCCCATCTTGCCCTCAAATTCCGCTGTAGAGGCGGCGATTGGGAAACATACACGGTCGGTGGCGCCATTGACGTTCCGGTGATGCGGGTGGAAGAAATGTATCTTATCGAAGCGGAAGCTGTTGGTGTATCTCAGGGCGTAGCCGCCGGTGTAACCAAACTGAATGACTTTATGAAAGCATACCGTCAGCCGGATTATAACTATACCGGTTCCGATCTGCGTGCATTTCAGTTGGAAGTGCTGACCCAAATGCGTATTGAATTTTGGGGAGAAGGAAACGCATTCCCGTCTGCGAAACGTCTGAAACCGGGCACGATACAGAACTACGAAGGTACCAATGCTCCGGCAGACATCTTCAAAATCAACTGCGAGGGTATTAAACCGAATTGGAATTTGGTTATTCCTATCTCTGAAGTGCAGGCTAATCAGGCTTTGGAAGGTATGAACAATCCTAATCCGACCGCCACAGTTACAGGTCCAACACCTATAGGCTCGTATGCAAATTAAAACAAATATAAATTAATAGAATAGATATGAAATCAATAAAAAATATATCCGTTATTTTGTCGGCGTTGGTTGCCTTGACCATTTTCAATTCATGCAACGACGAGGAGATACCTTACACGCCGGCGGAAGCTCCGGGAGCCACGCAAGGGATATTTTTCCCGACAACTAACAGAACTGTAGTTGAACTGGATCCTACAGAACCTACCGAGATCACGATCACCATATCTCGCAAGGATTCGACTGCTGCCGCAGATGTACCCATTAAAGTAACTACCAACACCAATAACGTGTTTGTTGTTCCTCAATCGGTATCTTTTGCACCTCTCGCGGGTACAAGCCAGTTTAAAGTAACTTTCCCAACGGCTGAGATAGGAACGGCTTATCAATTATCATTGTCAGTTGAGGGAGATAACTATGTTGATATATATAGCGCAGGAGCTCCATATTTTACTGCGAGCGTCTCCCGTGTGAAGTGGGAACCATTCGAAGGACCTATTGTTATGCAATTTAATGGATTTTGGGGGTCTGATGCTGCTGAATACTATGTCCCCAAAGCAGAAATCGCTTCTTACGCCTTAGGCAATACTGCATATAGCATACGGTTGACCAATCCTTTCCCCACAGCAGGAGGAGAAGGTGCTGTGCCTGACGAATATGGCATATACAGCGGACTTCCTGAAATCTGGCCGGAAGAAATTGTGCGGGATAATGTGCAAATGATCATAAACATAGATCGGGCAGACGGCAAAGCCCGCATAGCGCAAACAGGAATAGGCGCCATGTGGTATGATATAGAGATGTTTATAATGTTGAACGGAGCTACGTCTGCGGGAACAGTCAGAAGCGACGCTGCCGGCAATATCGTGAGCATTGACTTTCCTGCAGAATCCCTATTTATTGTAGCGCTCAGCCCTAATCAAGGATGGCGAGGCGGATTACAACTCTATCTCTCTTGGGACACCTATATAGCAGACCATATGCAAATAGAAGATTTCAATGTCCTTGATTATGAAGATATTCCGGGCGCAGTGAGCGAATTTGAATCTAAAGCTTACGGAGAAAGTTGGAATCAAGCAATTGCCAAAGCGGTTGATGTTGATGAGGAAAATCCGGACAGCGAGTACAAAGATCTGTATTACTTGCCCGATTTGTACGCAGCAGGTTACGGCTTGGCGTTTTATTATGATGGAACTGCACTTTCCATACCTGCCAATCAGCCAATCGGGACCACTGCATTCCAAAATAAGTTGTTTGTATCCCAAAGCAGTAGTATTAAATCAAGCGTAACAGTTTCTCCCAAGGGAGTTACAATCTACACATTGGGCTTACAATTCCATTATGCCGACGGAACGGTTGTCGGTGAATTTGCAGAAGCATTCTACTATTCCGAAGATCCGGTTTCGTATGATATTGCCGATTTTTACGGTAGATTCAAATTGACCGGACCAAGTCAATTTAGCGGCGAAGAGGATGCCAATATGAATGTGACCATTGCTGCAGGATCGGAAGAAAATACGCTTATAATCAAGGGTATTACTTATGCCGCAGAAGTAGAAGCCGTCTTTGACCCGGGAACAAGTACAATGTCTATCGCTCCGCAAGTGCTTGCCGATTTTATTTTGCAGGGAAATGCTTACGATATGACTTTGTACACAACGACTCCCGACGGTGATATCAGTGAAACAGCCACTATGGATTTCACTTTTAACATGGCTGGTGAGTTAGTGATGACACCGACAAGCGGAGCAGACGGCTATCTTATCAATAGTGATGCTGCAGGCGGATGGGTAGATGGTTATTACGGACTTCTATTTACTCCGCAAGCCGCTGCAAGTTCGGCCGTTGTAAAGAGTTCTGCCTACAACAATACTCCGTTGAAGGCTATGAAATCACTTCAAAGAACTTCGGTTGTCAAAAAGGAAAAGGGTTCAAACGGAAACTTTATTATTCAAAAGAAAGCGTCGCGGAAAGCAGTAGGCAATATGGTCCCTGCTCCGGTTTTCTAACGGAATAAGTAAATCTAATAAGAAAGAATGGGGGGAACCGTTTAGTGTTCCTCCTTTCTGATTTTTGCATGTAAATGACTAGCTACCTTTATGTAATTTTTTTATTATAAATATATGAAATCCATTAAATTCTTATTCCTCCTATTATTATGCTCATTAGTAGGACTAAATGTGTCAGCCCAAGGCTTAAAAGCCTTCAAACTTCCCAACGGTCTGAGCGTCTTTGTTTGGGAAGATCTAACGGCGCCGGATGTTTATGGAATGGTTACCGTGAAAGTCGGTTCCAAGGATGACCCGGAACAGTACACCGGACTGGCACACTATTTTGAACACATGATGTTCAAGGGTACCGACAAAATCGGCGCATTGGACTGGGAAAAAGAGAAACCGATCTACGAGCAAATCATCGCCAAATACGATGAATATGCGGCTACTGCCGACACAGCCAAACGAAGGGAAATATCCGACGAAATCAACCGGTTGACCAACGAAGCGTCCCGATACAATACCACAAACGATTTTTGGGGTCTTTCGCAGGGTATGGGTGGAATCAATGTTAATGCCGCAACAGGTTTTGATATGACCTATTATCACTATTCTTTTCCTCCGGGAGAAATTTATAAGTGGCTGCAGTTAAATTCCGAACGGTTCATCAATCCGGTCTTCCGGAACTTCCAACCGGAACTGGAAACGGTGTATGAAGAATATAACCGGACACAAGACGAAATACAGGAACAACGGGGTAGAAGAGCCAATGAATTTATTCTCGGCACTGTTTTTCCCGGACATCCATACGCCCGCAGTGTTATAGGCTTGCCCGAACATTTGAAAAATCCCCGATTGAGCCAATTGATAAAATTCTACAATGATTGGTATGTTGCCGGGAATATGGCTCTGATTTTAGCCGGAAATGTAAAAACCGAACAGGTTTTACCGCTTATCCGGGAGACATTCGGAAGACTTGAAAACCGTACTACGCCGGAACGGAAGCAATATCCCGAAAATCCGGTGAAAGGTCGCAAGGAGTTTAGCGCCAAACTGTCCGATTATCCACAAGTTTTACTGGCTTTTCCGGGAATCACTACCGCCTCCGAAGACAAGATTGCTTTGGATATCTGCACCTCTATCCTGTCCAATTCCAGCCAGACCGGATTAATCAACAAGCTGGTAATTGACGGAGATTTATTGAGTGGCGGCGCCAATGCTGAATCCCTTCTGGAAAGAGGACATGTTATTGTTTCCGCTATTCCGCATTATGATGTTAATCAGCAACGTTTTGAATCGTTGAAATCAACGGAAAAAATGCTGCTCAATGAAATCAAAAAACTGAAAGAAGGCAAATTTGATGAAGCATTGCTTCAATCCATTAAAAACAATATGATAAGGGATTATGACCTCCTGATGGAAAATCCCAAAGAAATTACAAGATATATTTCCAATCTTTTTGTCGCGGGAAAAGGAATGGAGTACCTATTGAATTATGGGGAGATGGTGAACGCCATTACTTCCGATCAAATTAAAGCGATTGCCCAAAAATACTTCGGCAACGATTACTATGCGATTTTCCTGGAAGAAGGAAAGGCGAAAAAAGGCGAGATGCTGGTTAAGCCGGGATACGACCCCATACAGCCGGTTCGCGGTGCGGAAACGGAATATGCCAAAACATTCCGGACACTGCCTGTCCAGCATGCAACCGACCCGTTTGCCCATATGGATGAAGTGACCGAACGCCCCATCAACGAACTTTCCAAACTGTTTTATAGCCGGAATCCGGAAAACGATATTTTTACGCTGGTCTTGAAATTCGGAATCGGTACGGAAAAAATGCCTAAACTGGATTTGGCAGTTGCCTTGATGTCCAATGCCGGTATTATGGGGCAACTGAATGCCCAGGAAGTAAAACAGGCGTTCAGCGATTTGGGGGCAACTTGTGAATACGGCGTTGACGCCAACTATCTCTATGTTGTCTTGAGAGGATTTGAAGTCAATCTCGAAGCCTCCTGCAATTTGCTGACCCGCCAGATATTGATGCCGCAATTGGACGACAAGCAGTTGAACAGTATGAAGGGTTTTTATTTCCAGTCGCGGAAAATTGAAAAAAAAGACAATGAAGATTTGAGCCAGGCCATGCGGGAATATATGTTGTATAAAGATAAATCTTCTTTCATCGACCGTTTGTCGCTGGATGAAGTTACCGAACTGTCCGTCAGCAATCTCACCGGCGAGTTTCAGCGGGCAACCAATTATGCCGCTGATATTCACTATGTAGGCTCTCTGCCGGAAGAACAGGCATATGATATTTTAAGTAAAAATCTACCACTCAGACAGGGAGAACAGGCTTCAACCTCGCCGGAAGTTAAAGACAAAGAATCCTATGCGGAAAATACCATTTTGTTCCTGCCCAACAGCGATGCCAAACAAAGCAATATCTGGTTTTATATCGAAGGCGATACTTATCAAAAGGAAAAGGATCCGTATATAAACGCCTTTAACCAATATTTCGATGGGGATTTTAACGGTTTGGTTATACAGGAAATCCGGGAATATCGTTCGCTGTCTTACTCTTCTCATGGATATTATGCGACTCCTCCTGTAGAAAACAAAAAAGCCTTTTTCACAGGTTTTGTTGGAACACAAGCCGATAAAACCCTGGAAGCTATTGCCGTCTATATGGATTTATTGACCAATATGCCACAATATCCCGACCGTTTAGCCAATATTAAAAACTATTTGAAGGAGGCGGCAACGGTGGAAAAACCTCATTTTCGCAATGCGAGCCAAATATATCAAATCTGGAAATTGAAAGGCTATACCAAATCTCCAGCCGAAACCAATATGCCTGCGTATGACAATCTGACTTTCGACGACATTGTCAAATTCTATAACGAAAACATCAAGGGACGCCCAATTGTCATAGGAATCGTAGGCGATCCGAAAATGATTGATGAAAAAGCGTTGGAGAAATATGGAAAAGTAGTCCGGTTATCCACCGCCAAAGTGTTCAGTAAGAATTAAAATAATTGATTATAAAACTATTATAATCTTTACTTTTCAACATTATCGAATCAAAAGAGATTGTCTAAAAAGGGACAGTCTCTTTTGATTTTACAGTCTTGCAAATCAAGAAAATTGAACCTTTTTGCCTCTTTCGTTTTTGTTTTTACAAAAAAACACGTACATTTGCAATCAATAAACCTGTAATTTTGTACACGATGAATACAAATATAAAACTATTAGCAGTTTGCATCCTGGCGGCGATAAGTCTCATCGGCTGTTCGTCATTGAAAATGACAAAAGAGGAAAAAGCGGCGCAGGAAGCGGCGTTGCGCAGCGCCATCGAGCAGCGCGCATACATTATTGACGTCAACAGAATGATTCCGATGAAAGGCGGCTCTAAAACGCTGACGTCGCCGTATTCACTTGAAATCAAGGGTGATACGATTAACTCCTATTTGCCTTATTTTGGTGAGGCATACAATATTCCGTATGGCGGCGGCAAAGGATTGAATTTCAGGGCGACCATTACGGGATACAACCAACTGTTTGACAGTAAGGGAAAAGCCATCATTGAGGTGGAGACGAAAAACGAGGAAGACCGGTATCTTTATTCCATCGAGATATTTCCCGGCGGCTCGACTTCCATCAGCGTGCGCTCTTATAACCGTCAGCCCATCTCTTTCTACGGAACAGCATCGGAAATAACTGAAAAATAAGAAGTTGAAATAATGGCGATAGAATATGATGATACCTTTCAAAAGGCTCTGAATGAGACCAAAGCGATGGCGGAAGATATAAAAAAGAATGGAATAAAAGGTTATAAAGTGTTGAATGATTTATTAAAACATGAAAATGAAAAACCAAATAATATTAACAATCTTATTGGCAGCGTTTTCTGCAAGCCTGCTTGCACAGAAGAAACCGCTTGACCACATGGTTTATGACTCGTGGCAAAGCGTTTCGGGCGTGCAGGTGAGCAACGACGGTAAATTTGCCGTTTACAACATTTCGCCACAAGACGGCGATACGGTTTTGATAATCAAGAATATAAAAT
>JAITMT010000435.1 GCA_031277235.1 Tannerella sp. | reverse complement strand
TTTCAATGGCAAAGGTACAGTAATTTTCATAAAAAACAAAAATCGTGTAAACCAATATGTCAAAGAACGCCACGCCCCCTCCCCAGCCCTCCCCCTTTGGGGGAGTTAGAGGGGGGCTTAATCCATCCCCAGCGCCGTAGTAGGATTTCGGGTAGCAGCCCGGTAACTTTGCGCGCTGACAGTCAGCAGGGTAATCAGCAAAACAATCACTCCGCCGAGCAGGAATACCCACCAGTAAACGGGAATCTTGTATGCAAAGTTTTCCAGCCATTTCTTGGCAATAAACCACGCTACCGGAACGGCAATCACAAAAGCAATGCTTAACTGTATCAGCACGTTACGGTTCAGCAGCAGAATAATTTCCCGGACGGTGGAGCCGTTGACTTTGCGGATGGCGATTTCCTTGGCTTTGTAGCGGGCGTTAAACACAATCAAGCCGTAAATGCCCATTACCGCAATGATGACGATGACAAACCCGAACAGACCAATCAGTTTCGCCATGTTGCTCTCTTTTTGATACAGTTTATCCATGCTTTCGTCCAGAAAATTCACTTTGAAAGGCTCCTTGCTGAACTTGTTCCACGTTTGTTCGATGGACTGGAGGGTTTTCGGAATTTCCGTTCCGTTGAGTTTGACCAAAAGAGATTGAAAATTATGCCATTTTGTCAATACGCCGAAAGCCATCGGAGTTATCGAATCGTGTAGAGATTCAAAATTGATATTTTGCGCCACAGCCTGTATTTTTCCCGGTCCGAAAGCATCAATATCTTTTCCGACAATGCTTTCATCAAAGTCGTATTTCTTCAAAAAGGCTTCGTTGACCACAATTTGAGATTTGACGGAATCCATACTTTCCGGTTTCCGTCCGGCAAGGAGTTTGATGTCGAAAAAGTCGAAGAAACGGTTGTCCACCGACCAGACGCGAAGATTAATCTGTTTCCCTTCAAAATTGCGACCCCAACTCATTCCCACCCTTCCGGGCAAATCGCTGAGAATGCAGTAATCCTGAATGCGCGAATCCCGCAAAAGTTCCTGACCGAACGACTGGGCGCTTTCTCCCAAGCCCTGCAACGGCAGGTAAACGATATTTTTTTTCGGAATGCCCCAGTCGTAATTCTGCATAAAGTCATTCTGTCTTTTGATAAAAATGGAAATGCATATCAAAACAATAGCCGTAGAAAATTGGGTAGTAATCAAAATATTACGCAATTTAGCACCTTTAACTCCCGTGGCATACGAACCTTTCAAAGCCTCCGCTTCGTCCACCGAAGTGCTGTAGCGCATGGTGTAAAGCCCGATGGCAAAGGCAAGAAGCAAAACGATAGCCGACGCCGCTGCCAGCACTCCGATATAGGATTTCAGCGAAATAGCGACGATGGGAAACAATCCCTGCGCAAAAGCGCTTCCCTTCAACAGAAAAATTCCATAGAAAGCAAAAATCAAGGCAATGACTGTAAACAGAACGCTTTCCATGGCGATAACAAACCTAAGTTCGACTTTGTCTATACCCAATATTCTGCGAATATTAATGCCGCGAATGCGCGACGGAGCCATTGCCAGCGAAAGATTGATGAAATTGACAAAGGCAATCAACAGCGTGAGAACGCCTATCGCCAACAGCGAAACGGTCGTATTGATGCGCTTGCCTCCGGCATTTTTAGTGTACAGATACAGGTCATTCAACGACGATAAACGGTATCGAAAATGAATTTCCGGATGCTCTTCCAGATATTTTACTGTTTCTTCGCCCAATATTTCTTTTCCGTTAATCTTTTCATTGGCTGCCTTTTGATTTTCGGGACGAATCAGAAAATAGGAAAAGTAATTATAGTTCGATTCCTGATCTTCGTACAGATGCGAATATACTCCGTTTCCCAGCGAAGTATTATCGGGAAAATCGCGATACACCGCCTGAATCGTCCATTGGTAGTTAACAAAATGGTCGCGAAGCGATTTTCCAATGGGATTTTCATTGCCGAAAATTCGTTGTGCCGTCTTTTCCGAAATCATGGCTTTACCCGGCGAAGAAAAAATACCGGTTGTATCCCCCATGATAATTTCGGGAGAAAATACTTTCAAAAAACCTTGTGTTGTGCGTATATAGGGAATTTCATGCGTTTCAGGCATCTCGTTTCCCTTATCTACATCAAACATCATGTTTTCTGAATTCCAAAACATACAATAGGCTTCTACTTCCGGCATACGGCTGCTGATCAAAGCGGGAATTTGGAAATTGATGGTTAAATCAACCGCATCATCGTCGGGGCTGTATTGATTGAACTGTACGATTTTATCGGCGTTCCGATACCCTTTGTCGTAGGTAAAATCGTAATACACTTGCAGCAGGACGACAAAAAACACCATCAAGGCGACGGAAAGTCCCACAATGTTGATCACGGATGAAGTCTTGAAACGCTTCAAAACGTGTAAAAAATTTGAAAATAAAGTGTTCATAACTGCTTATATTTAATTGTTTTTATTTTTATTTAATGGATGAATCCCGTAGGAATTATCGCCCGGTAGAAATTGTATTCTGTTTTGGGTCGCATTCCGTACGGAATGTGTCCTGCGGTTTTTGATTTTTCTACCGAGCGATGCAATCCTGACGGATTGCCAAATTTGAGCGTACATTGAGTATTCATTTTAGAATTAATTCCTGCACATCCCCGTAACTGTCGTAGCCGGAGGTTACCACCTGTTCGCCCGGCTCGAGACCGCTCAGAACTTCGTAATAAAGCGGGTTTTGGCGACCAATCTGGATGGTGCGCCGGACGGCTTTGTTTCCATCGGGCGTAACGACGAAAATCCACTGTCCGCCGGTGTTTTGATAGAACGCGCCGCGGGGAATCAGCACCGCTTCCGCCGGCTGACCCAACTGTAAATTAATGTAATACGTCTGTCCGGCGCGGATGTTGTCGGGACGCTCGCCTTCAAACACGAAATCGGTTTTGAATTGCTTGTCGCGCACTTCGGGATACACCTTGCGCACAACTAAATTATACGTTCTGTCCTGCCGCTCGAAAGTCGCTGCCAGACCGTTTCTGACGCGGTCAATGTAGTGTTCGTCAATCAGCGCCTCGATTTTGTAATCCGACAGCACGCTGATTTGCCCGATACGCGCACCCGTCCCGACGGTCTGTCCGATTTCGACGTCCAGCAAACCCAATTGCCCGTCCACCGGCGATTTGACATTCAGATTATCCACCCGCTGACGTACCAGAACTAAATTTTTGCGGATATTGCTCAAACTTTCCTCCATCTGTTCCACCTGTATTCCACGGAAAATGGAATCCTGTTTCTGGCGTTCCAGCACCAGTTCCCTGCCTTTCACGGCAAATTCGTAGTCTTCCTTTGCCTGCAAATATTCTTCCTTCGACGTAAGTTTCTCGTTGTAGAGACTTTGATACTGAGCGTATTTGCGCTTTTTCTGTTCAATGTCGAGTTCGAGTTGCAGTCTTTCCTTGGCAAGGTTCAGGCGTTCCTGCTCCATCGTTACCTGCGTATTGCGTAGAAAATTCTGTTTCTCAGCCAGTTGCGCTTCGCTGTCGAGGATGTTGAGATTCAACATCGAATTGGTCAGCCGGACAATAATTTCGCCCTTGCGCACCATTGAGCCTTCTTCCACCACCTTTTCGTCAACCATTCCGCCTTCGATGGCGCTCAACTGGATGGTGCTGATGGGTTGAACCTGCCCGTTGATGCGAATGTAATCGTTAAATTCACCTTTTGTAACGCTTTGAATGGTCAATTTTTCCCTGTCTGCGTTAAATTTTGAACTGTGGTCGCCAAAAATCATCCAGCCGATTGCGACGAGCAAAATCGCTCCTCCAATGATGTAGGGAAGATGTTTTTTCTGTATCCCTTTTTTCTTTTCTAAAATTCTGTCCATGATGTTTCTCCTTTATAATAATTTAATAATTTGCTTTTTAACTGTAATTTCAAGTTGGTGTACAAGGCTTCGATGCGCGCGTTGAGCAGGCGGTTGGAACTGGTCGAAAGTTCGAGCGCGTCAATCAATCCTTCTTCGTATTTGCGAACATTCACATTGTGAGCCGCTTCCATGGATTCGGCTTTTTTCTCTGCCGAAACAAATTCGTCCGAAAGCCCATTCACATCGGCTACTGCCTGTTCTATTTCGCTGAAAACCTGACGTTTGAGATCTTCATCATCGCTTTGTGCAATGAGGAAACGCTGTTTTGCCCGGCGCGTTTCGGAAATACGCGAAAGCCTGTTAAACAGCGGAATAGACAGCGTAACGCCCACGTATGAACCCTGTTTGTTTTTCAACTGTTCCCAGAACGGCATGTAAGCCCCGCCGTCCATAAACCGCGAAAAATTGGAGTTGATACCGGCATCTGCCG
The DNA here is from genome assembly GCA_031277235.1 of Tannerella sp. Classification (GTDB taxonomy): domain Bacteria; phylum Bacteroidota; class Bacteroidia; order Bacteroidales; family Tannerellaceae; genus Tannerella. Next base: position 4,446 of record JAITMT010000435.1, on the reverse strand, counting down.
AGATAGTCGGAAACAGCCCTCCACGCGAGATCTTGTGCGCTGTCGCCGAAGCCTTCAATGACTGCTCGGACGAGCGTAATCTGGGCATCGTTTGTTGGGCATTGTAAAAAATCTTTACAGCGTCTTCGTTGGCGCTTTCCGGCAAAATTACGTTTTCATAATCGGCTATGTCAAACGCTTCTTCAATGGGGAAATTCATTTTGGCTTTCAGTTTGATAATTTCCTGATTGAGAAGGTTTTGCTGCTGCGTAAGCAAAAAACGGTCTTCCGCTTCCTTGGCGCGAATTTCGGCGACGTCGGGCGCGGATTTCAAGCCCAATTCTTCCATGCGCTCCGTTTTGTGCAGATTGGCAATGCTTTCCTGCAACTGATTTTTCGCCAGACCGGTTGTGCCCTTGTAATACAGTGCATTGAAGAAAATCTCCATGGTTTCGAGCGCAATCTGGTCTTTCACGCCCTGCAACTGTTCCTTACCCATTAAACGGTTGATTTTGGCGAACTTAACGCGGTAAATATTGGCTAAACCGTCGAACAGCATCATCGAAGCTCTGAGATCATACGAGTTGCTGAGCGTGTTTCTCGTAACGTAGATATTAGTATCAGGATCAATACTTCTACCGAAATTGGAAAAAATACTTGTTCCGGCACTGACTGACGGCAAAAAGCCCGCCAGCGATTCGGCTTTGTCTGCCGAATAGATTTTGTTTTGCGCCTGCTGTTTTTTGACTTGCGGGTTGTTTTCGACGGCGTAGCGAATGCAATCGTCTAAGTTCCAAATCTTTGTCTGCCCCGTAAAAACGATGGGCGTAAACAGCAGCAATAGGGATAAAATTTGTCTTGTCATATTTTTTAATATTTGGTTTTTGCTAAAATACTAACCAAAATCGTGCCAAACTATTGAAATAATTAATAATCAATGATATAAAAAAAATCAAAATCTTCAAATTGTAAAATATTTTTACAGTCGGTATCAAATATTTTTACAGTTTCAAGGAAAATTTGTTGATTGTTGAGATTTTTTTGATTGGTTTTGGAGTTTTGCGGAGGATTGTCTGCCCGATACGCCGGATTTGAAGAATCATATAAAATATTGTCGCATAAATCGTTGAAAATAAAGCAGTATCAGGACAGCACGGGTTTACTGTTACCGTTTTTCCCGATAAATTTCGAGACTTTTTTTCCCATCCGTGTGTAAATCTAAAATTTTAGTGTATATTTGCATGGTTTAATCCATTAAATAAAAATAAAATGTTTACAGTAAAAAAATTATCAAAAATGTGCTTTACAGCAATGGCAACTATTACATTATCAACCGGTTTCGCGTCGTGTGACACGGCTAAACACAACACGCTGACCGAAGCGGAAAAAGTGGAAGGATGGACGTTACTGTTCGACGGAACAACCCTGAACGGTTGGAAAGACTACAACGGAACTACGCTCACGCAGCCCTGGAAAGTCGTTGACGGATGTATTCAGGCGGACGGAACAGGCAGTGATGCAAGCGGTTACATCGTAACCGACAGGGAATACGAAAATTTTGAACTTTCGTGGGACTGGAAACTTGGCAAAGGCGGCAACAGCGGCATGTTGTATCACGTCGTCGAAAATGCGATATATGAGGTTCCCTATGTTACAGGACCTGAATATCAACTGATTGACGAACCGAATTTCCCCGAACAACTCGAACCCTGGCAACGGCTCGGCGTGGATTACGCGATGCATCTGCCCGATACGACTAAAATGAAGGTCAATCCCGCCGGCAAGTGGAACAATTCAAAAATCGTGTTCGACAACGGGCACGTGGAACATTGGCTGAACGGCGAGAAAATCCTTGAATTTGAGGCTTGGACGGACGACTGGTTTGCCCGCAAGAACAGCGGCAAGTGGGCGCACGCTCCCGAATACGGTTTGGCGCGGAAAGGCGTACTTTGCCTGCAAGACCACGGTTATCCCGCGCAATTTCGCAATATCAAAATTAAGGAACTTCCACGTAAAGAACAGGAAATCAACTTGTTCAACGGTACGGATTTAACCGGCTGGGAGGCTTACGGAACAGAAAAATGGTATGTTCAGGACGGTTTGCTCGTTTGCGAAAGCGGTCCCGACAAGCAGTACGGCTACCTCGCAACCCGCGAATATTACAATGATTTCGACCTGAGCGTCGAGTTCAAGCAGGAAGCGGACGGCAATTCGGGCGTGTTTATCCGCTCGTTCGTGACGGACGGTACGAAAGTCAACGGCTGGCAGGTGGAAGTGGCGCCCAAGGGACATGACACGGGCGGCATTTACGAATCCTACGGTCGCGGCTGGATTGTGCAAATTCCCGACGAAAAGGAAAATATCTTGAAGGAGGGTGACTGGAATACATTGAGAATCAAAGTAGTGGGCGACAATGTTACCACATGGCTCAACGGCGAGGAAATGGTCAATCTGACTGACGAAAAAATCGGCAAGGGACAGGGTCGTATCGCGTTGCAAATCCACGACGGCGGCGGTATCAAGGTATTGTGGAGAAACCTGATTGTAAAGACATTATAACAGAAAATGAAAAAACTCATCGTACTGACGGGTATTTTGTTCGCCGTGGGCGTAGTAACTTATGCTATCTATCACTTGATGAATGAGTTACCACCCGAAGGCGTATCGGAAGATACCCAGGCTATGATGGTTTTTGAAGATGCGGGTTGCCTGTCGTGTCACAGCGGCGGCAACCCGTTTTTTGACATGCGGGAATCCATGGAACAGTTGAAAAATGGAGCCGCGCTGCGCGAACCGGCGCTCGCCAAAATCGAGTATGCAACGGTCATCCAGCCCACGATGCCGCCGGCAAAATATTATCTGACGCATTGGGGTTCCACTATTACTCCCGCTAAAAGATTGATTCTCAGCGCCTGGATTGCTTCCCAACGCAAACGCATCCATACCCATCCGGCGATCATGGAACGTTTTGTTAATGAGCCGGTTAGCGCGATGCTGGATACGTTCAAAATTGATTCTGCAAAGGCTGCGCTTGGCAAGCAATGGTTTTCGATTTCGTGCAATGCGTGCCACAATCTGAATACGGGCGGCGCCGACAATCGCCAATATTCGCAGGGTGTCAACCGTACTCTGCTGAAAATCAACACGCCGACGGTTTTCAACGCCTGTCTCAATTTCCGGCAATTTTGGGATGGCAGGGCGTCCGACCTCGCGGCGCAACTCAAAGACCATTTGTCGGATACCGCCATCATTGCCAATAGATTGCAAGATTCTATCATTGAGGCAATGATGGAATTTGAAAAAACGCTTGTAACGCCTGACAACCGTTTCGACCACTATCTGAAAGGCAGCCTGCAATCGCTCAACGAAGCGGAAGTAATTGGTTATAACTTGTTTAAGTCGAACAAATGCGCCACTTGCCACGTCGGAGCCACGCTCGGCGGACAGAGCATCGAAAAACTTGGCATCTACGGCGACTACTTCCGCGACAGAGGCTGGGAACTCAACGGAAAGGATTTAGGCGCTTACAATCAGACGCTTAACGAAGCCGACAAATACAAATTCAAAGTGCCCGGCTTGCGCAACGTTACCCAAACAAAACCTTATTTCCACGACGGCAGCCAGCGAACCCTCTACGACGCCGTCCAAAACATGGCGAAATACCAGTCCGGCGCCAAACTCAGCGACGAGGAAACAAAGGCTATTTTGCTGTTTTTGAATACGTTGTGAAAATCGTTTTTCTTGGTAATTTATTTTCAGATGGCAAACGATATAAATTTTGCTTTTAGCAGAACGTTGAATTTCATTCAATTAATTTAAGTTGCTATTTATAAATTTTACAAAATATGAATACATACAAAATCATTAAGAAACTATTCCCAACCATGCTGCTGTTCGCAGCAGTTGCGATGGGCGGAGCGCAAGCCAACCCCGGCTCGGTCTATACCCTGCGCCCTGCCGACCCCGAAGCGTTCTACTTTACGCCCGAAAACTATAATGTCAAGGCCGATGGCAAGACGGACGTCTCGGATGAACTGCAGGCAGCCATCAACAGCCTGAAGACGGAAAAGAACTTCGGCATTCTGTTTATCCCCGAAGGGAAATACCGCATCAGCAAGACGATACAAGTGCCCGCCGCCATCCGGCTGATAGGCTACGGCAAAACGCGACCGGAGATTGTTCTGGGCAGCAATACACCAGGATTCCAAACCGAACAGAACTATATGGTCTGGTTCACCGGCGGATTGTCGCAGCCAGACAGACCGGCTCAGGACGCCGGTGCAGGCACGTTCTACAGCGCCATGTCCAATATCGACCTGCGGATAGAAAAAGGCAACCCTCAGGCGGTGGCCATCCGCTCGCATTTTGCGCAGCACAGCTTTGTCAGCCATTGCAATATCTATATCGGCGAGGGGAAAGCGGGGATTTACGATGTCGGCAACGAGATGGAAAACGTCCGTTTCTACG
>JAITMT010000391.1 GCA_031277235.1 Tannerella sp. | reverse complement strand
TATTCAAAATTAAACGTAATCACAACCATGCGGGTTGTCGCTTTGGATAAGGCATTGGTGAAGATTTTATCCTCCTCGCTGAGCAGGTCGGGGCGGTCGTGCTCCATGATATCGGGCAGACCGAATTGAAACTTGATTTCCGGCGCCAGTTTGAAAAAGGGCATGTAGATATTACAGCCGAATCCAAACTCGAATCCATAATCCAACTGTTTCATTAACAGGGGATAACCTTTCTTCCGTCCCAAGTCCAGCGCACCGTAAACGCCCCCGATTACGTACGGACGGTAATTGTTCACCCGCATCGCGGAAATCTTCAAATCCAGCGGCAGGGTCATGTAATTGGAACGCACGCTGACGCGCGTTTCTTCGTTGTTTTCCATGTCCTTGAAAAACAGCAGCCTGTCGCCAAAATGAATGGTCGGCGTAAATCGCAGATTCATATAGGGATTCAGGAACAAATCGCCAATTACGCCGACGCTGAATCCGGGCGAATAGTTCGGAATTTCGGCAAACAGAACGGTACCGTCGGGACTTGCAATACCGGTGTTCGTCAGCAACAAATCCTGCGAATGAAGCCCCACGTGGAAGCCCCAATGATACAACTTATGATCCGCATAAGGCTGATTTTGAACCTTTCTTTCCTGCGAAAACACCGGAAAGACTATGAGAATCAATACTATAATGTAATCAACTTTTCTAATCACCATCCTGTTTTCTTATGTTACAATAACGAAATAAAAGGAAATATATTGTTATGAAAAAAAAATCCTGCAAGCATGTTTACAAATCAAAAATATGTTGTATCTTTGTGGTCGAATTGTTATGATTCGATAAGGCGGAAGCACCTTATTCCATGGTAATTAAGTATTAATTTAAATAAAAAAAGGAGAATATTATGGCACATGTAATTAATGAGGATTGCATCGCTTGTGGTAATTGTATAGATGAGTGTCCCGTACCTTGCATTACGGAAGGAGATATTTATCATATTGACCCTGAGCTATGTACGGACTGCGGCTCTTGCGCGGAAGTATGTCCGACAGACGCGATTCACCAGGAATGAAAGTTTAAATACTTGAATGAGAAAGTTGCAGAGACAAAATTATTTTACGTTTCTGCAATTTTTTTTCATGGAGTAAAAGTTTCCCATGTTTAAAATACGGCAACAAGTTTGCGGATTTTATTAAACTTGTCAACCAGTTTTTTATCTTTTCTTGCTAATTGCATATTGTATTTGAGTTGCATACGCATGAGCGTATCTGCTTCTACTCCAAGCGCAGCTTCAAACATCAAAGCGCTGTTTTCCGTTAGCGGACGCTGCCCATTCAAGATCTCATTGATTATGGAATAAGACATTTCCATCTGAGATGCAATCTTGCGCTGTGAAATACCTCTGTATTTGATTTCCTCTTTCAATAATTCTCCCGGATGTACGGGGCGGAATCCATATCCTAAATTTCCCATATTCATTTTTATTTATAATGGTTTGACAATTCTAAAATATTACATACGGTTACAACCGTTTCATCTTCTAACTGGCTCGTTATGAACTCTATCCGATATTGTTGATTGATCCGTATGGAAGATATTCCTTTTTTATCTCCTTTCAATACTTCATAATTCAACGAACGGTATTTATAAAGTGATTCTATACCCGGAACGTTTTCAAGTGTTTCTACGCACAGTTGATATTTTTTAACAACTTGTGGCTGAAAGCGGTGTCTTTTATCGCTACACTTCCCTTCGTAATACAACTCGGACAAGTATTTTTTATCAAACTTTATATTCATACGGCGTTTTTTTCAATGCAAAGATAATGATATTTTTAATTGTTCGCAGATTTTGCAATTATTTTTTTATGAACTTCAAGGAAAATTTGAAGAATCGGAATTTATGTAGTACCTTCGCGCCGTTTATTCATCATAGTAGTTCTTTTAAACAAATGATTAATAGAATTTTAATCCGAATTAAAGTGTTGCAAATCGTGTTTGCCTTCTACCAAACCGATAATGGCGACCTCCGTGTTGCTGAAAATGAGTTAATGCTAAGCCTTAGACGCTCTTATGATCTGTATCATTATCTCCTGCTGTTGATGGTAGAAGTAACGCAACTGTATGAGCGTATGATTGATACGCGAAAAAGCAAGTTCCGACCCTCGGCGGAAGAAATGAATCCCGACACCAGATTGCTCAATAATCGTTTATCGAAACAAATGTCTGTAAATGAGTCGCTTTTGAAATACAACAAGGAGCACGGCATTTTCTGGACAGAAGACAGGGACTTCGTTAAAAAGATTTTAGACCTGATTCTGAAATCCGACATTTATGCGGAATACATTGCCAACAAGGAGGATTCCTACGAAGTTGACCGCGAGTTCTGGCGTCTGGTTTTCAGGCGGTTGATTTGCAACAACGCTTTTGTGGAGGAATATCTCGAAGAAAAAAGTATTTACTGGAATGAAGACGTTGATATTATCGAATCGTTTGTGATTAAGACGATTAAGCGGTTCGAACAGAATCAGGGCAGCCGGAATGAACTGTTGCCGATGTTCAACAATGAAAGCGATTACGAGTTTGTGTTGAAACTGTTTCGACAGTCGCTTTTGCGCGGCGACGAATATCGCGCCCTGATAGAAAAGCATATAAAAAACTGGGAATCAGAACGTTTGGCAAATATGGACATTGTCATTATGCAAGTGGCGGTTGCCGAACTCCTTAATTTTCCGACGATTCCGGTCAGCGTAACATTGAACGAATATATTGACGCAGCGAAATATTACAGTACGCCCAAGAGCGGAACGTTTGTGAACGGCGTTTTGGATTCGATTGTCGAAGAGTTGAAACGGGAAAATAAACTGCTCAAAACGGATATTTTGCCGTCTTGAAAAAAAAACCGTATCTTTGCATGAATAATCAGACAGAGTCAAAACTTAAATTTTAAAAATATGATGTTAAATGTAATTTTACAGGGCGGACTTGGCGGTGGCGGCGGCATGAGTTTTATGATTATGATGGCTGCCATGATCGTTATTTTCTATTTTTTCATGATTCGTCCCCAACAGAAACGGCAAAAAGAAATACAGCGGGCGCGCGAAGCCATGAAAGCGGGCGACAAAGTCGTTCTTGCCGGCGGCATACACGGTAGAATCAAGGAAATTGACGAGACCACAATGCTTGTGGAAGTCTCTGACGGAGTGCGTATTCGCGTGGATAAAGCCTCCGTTTTTGCCGGCTCAGCCGAGGCAAATGCACAACAGAAGTAAAAGCGACTTTTAGGGCTTATGGGCGAGTTTCCGCGTAAACAAAAGTGGAAAGAGGTCTTGATTTTTCTTTCTTTCCTCCTGTTGTCGTTCGGATTTTGGTTTTTGCAAACGCTGCAACAAGATTATGAAAGGAGAATAGAACTCCCGCTTAAACTGAGAAATGTTCCGAAAGAATGGATGATTCCCGAAGAATCGCCGCAAACGGTCAGGTTTGTACTGAAAGATAAAGGTACGACCCTGATGTATTATGTCTGGAAATCAGGGTTTTCGCCGCTTGACATTTCCCTGGCGAACGTTTCTCCGGCAACCGATTCGACGGTCATTATCAACGTCCGGATGTTGCGCAATGCCATGGAAAAGCAGTTGATTTCCACGACCTCCATCGTTTCCATCGAGCCATCCGACATAACGGTTCAATATGACCGACTAAGCAGCAAGACGGTACGGGTAACGCCTGATTTAAAGGTGAATACGAAGCAGGGATTTCAAATTTCCGACAGTATCAAAATTGACCATCCGACCGTAACGCTCTACGCCGGAAGCAAAATACTGGAAACGCTGGAAGAGGTGAGGACCAAGCCCGTAACGCTCGAAAACGCCTCCAAAACCAAGGAGGTTACGACGAAGTTAGACCTTCCCGAAGGCGTCAGAACCGATACCGAAACCGTGCATATAACTATTCCGATAGAAGAATTTACTGAAAAAACGTTTCAGTTGCCGGTGCTGTGCATTGATGTTCCCGACGGCGATATGCTGCGGATTTTTCCGGCTACCGTGCAGATAGTCTGCAATATACCGATTTCCCATTTCAAGGATTTGACGGAAGAATCGCTGGAAATACACATGCACTTTCAGGCGTTTCAGGATCATCTGTTAACCGGAAAATTGGCGTTGCAACTGACCAAAAAGCCTGACTGGCTGACAAGTTATAAAATTGCGCCGTCGGAAGTTGAATTTATCATCAAACAGGCAAGCCCATGAAAAAAATCGGGGTTACCGGCGGAATCGGAAGCGGAAAATCGGTCGTATCGGCGCTGTTGTCGGCTTATGACGTCCCTGTATATCTGGCTGACAGTGAGGGAAAAAGACTGTCCAACGAATCTCCCTACATCCGGAAAAGACTGACGGATTTGTTTGGAAATGAAATCTATACCGGGAATAGGCTTGACCGCCCGAAACTGGCTTCGCTGATTTTCAACGATGAAAAATTGCTGGCGAAAGTAAATAAAATTATACATCCCGTTGTAAGTAAGGATTTTAGAAAGTGGGTTAGAAATCAGCATACGGAACTGTGCGCGCTTGAATCGGCGATTTTGTATGAATCGGGTTTCGATAGCGAAGTTGATGTGGTGTTGATGGTCTATGCGCCTGTAGAACTGCGTCTTACGCGCGTCGTAGAACGCGACAATCTCTCTGAAGCAGACGTGATGAAGCGCATGAATCAGCAAATGTCCGACGCCCTGAAGCGGGACAAGGCTGATTATGTGATTATTAACGATGGAATACAGCCGCTAATCCCTCAGATAGAGACGTTTATTAAGATAATTAATTGATTTGAGGATTTGAAAATTTGAGGATTTGAAATCTTTCATGCTTGATTTAATCTAATTGATCTTTTTAAAAAACCGGTTCATTCTGATATTTGTAAGCACAATTTTATGATTATCAAATGAATATATCACAATATTTACTTTTCCGACGACGGAGGAATAGGGTACATATCCGAAACTCCGGCTGTCGTGAGAGTTTTCCGTCTTGTCACCGGTCATAAAATAACAGGACTGTTTCACCCTGTAAACGGAATCAGCCTTGCCGTTTATGAAAATTTTTCCCACTCTTCTGATGATGTTATCTCCTTCTTTCCGAATCAGATTTTCCATCATTTCGTAGTTGTCGGTATTGACGGGGAGCGTATCTCCGACTGTTTTAATCTTTGAAATTCTCTTGACCAATAGTGGATTAGGATATTCGGGAGATTCAAAAACCACAACGTCGTTGATTTGCGGCAATCGCCGTCCTTTCAGCCTGTTCTCACCCCAGTCATTCCGCAAATCGGCTTCGCGCAAAGGTTTTATCCAGGTAAAAATGTTGAGAATCGGAATATCGGCAAAGCGGCGTGGAAGCCGGGCACCGTAGGTCAACTTGTCAATCCAGAGTCTGTCGCCTTCAATAATCGTCGGCTGCATGCTTGCAGACGGCACGGTGCAAGGCTCGCCGATAAAAAGGCGAATAAACACAGCAAAACATAACAATCCGGCAATAAACTTCAAATAAAATGTTAATTTGCTGACTTTTATCTTCATTCCGGATTATTCTTTCTTTTCCTCTTCACAATCTATATTCTCCTGACTGCGTAGCGTTGTTTTTGACAGATAGGAATGTTTCGGTGATTGATCGGTTTTCTTACCGTCATAATACCATGTACCTTCTTTCCACACCCAGCCTTCTTCGTCCGTTTTGATTGTGGAAGTTACGGTTATGGTCGTTTTATAGCAATCTCTGGTTTCTACGCCATTCTTGACGGATATGGTTCTACGTTCTTCAGAAAAAACATACTCGTCGGGCGTTTCGTTGGTTTCTACTCCGTTATGCCACCATGTGCTGTCTTTATATTCCCATCCGGTTTCTCCTGTTACGGTATATGAAATCCTGGAGGTTGTCCTCGAATATTCTGAAGTTGTATTCTGCGCTGATACCGCTGTTATACAGCAGATTGACAGGGTTAAAAGTAATAAATTTGTTCTCATGTTTTATGCTTTTTTAGTTTATGGTGCAAATGTAAGGAAATAATTCGGATTTATGTTTCCGTCCGGATACAACTTTCATAGTTCTTGACAAAATAGACAGGACGTTTTTTGGTCTCGTTGAAGATGATTCCCAGATATTCGCCGATGATACCCAGCGCCAGCAATATCAAACCGCCCAAAAACAGCAAAACGCTCATCAGGGACGGATAGCCCGTTACGGGGTCGCCGTATATGATTGCTTTTAGCAATACAAATATCAGGAAAAGAAAGGAAACAAGGGAAATAACGCCTCCCGTCAGAGAGATAAACCGGAGAGGCATGGTGGAAGATGACGTAATACCCTTAACGGCAAGGTTCAACAGTTTCAGGTAATTCCATTTTGTCTTGCCTGCAACTCTTTCATCCTGCTCAAAATAGACCGGTTTCTTCCTGAAGCCGATGTGTGAAAACAGGTATTTCATGTTGAGTTCGTTTTCCTTCAGTTCCCGCAGGGCGCAGATGGCGCGATGACTGAACATTCTGAAATCTCCCGTATTTTCCTGAATATCAATCATGGATACGAATTTCAGAAACCTGTAATATACCCGCGACGTCGTTCTTTTCAAAAAGGATTCTCCCTTTACAGTTCTCCGGCAGGCATATACGTCGTCATAGCCGTTTTTGATTTCTTCCAGCATGACGGGAATCAATTCCGGCGGATGCTGCAGGTCGGCGTCCATAATTGTCAAAATCTCTCCCTTAATATAGTCAATCCCAGCCCGCATGGCGATTTCCTTGCCAAAGTTCCGCGACAAATCCAGACAGGAAATTCGCCCGTCCGAATGTTGCAGTTCCCTGATAATATCCAGGCTGTCATCCGTACTTCCGTCGTTTACAAAAAGAATTTCAACCCTGCAATCCAGTTGCCGGATGACTTCCGACAAGCGTTCATGCAGCAGCAGAAGACATTCGACTTCGTTGTAAACGGGGATCAATATACTCAAAAGAGATACCTGCATCATCATTGTTTTTTAGTTTCCTCAAAATATCTTTTACCGATCATATCGAAATAAATGTTTGAATATCTACCTTCAAATTTATCGGGTAAGAACCAATGTTTTGTTCTCATCGTACTGTCTATGGTAAAACAATATGGTGCATTCAAATTTTCAGCCGGAATTGCGAGGTCACCTGCCAAATAGACCGGAAAATCTATATGTAGTCTGTCCTTAACGATTTTCAAATTGCGGGAGTTTGGATAGGAAGCCAAAAATAGAAAGTTGTTTTTATTCCATTGTTTTTCCTGTGTCAGTCTTATAAGTTTTACGGTTATGAAACGGAGACATTCTTCACAATTGGTATCGGCAAATCTGACAATTGCCTTTATACTGTCTCCGATAATTTCTTTTAACAGGAAAGTACTACCTTCAAGATCTGTAACTTTAAAATCACTGTTTATTATCAGATTATCGTTTGTTAAGCCGTACACAAAATCATTCTCCAAAATTTGAGTTCTGATGGATTCGTCTTTCTTTTCATTGGACAGATAATTATCCCTTGCCTTATACGCCCAAACGCATAGGAAACAAAGAGAAACATTCACTATGATTAAAATGCCTATGGTAATCTTATTTATCATATTTTCAAATATTTACCCGAAAGAAAAACAGTACCGGATTATCGTCTTCGGTCAAATCCTTATATAGTACTTCTATCGGTTTGCGTTTTTCTTCAGACTGCGTATTCGCCCATCTGTAAACATCTTCCTGCATATTCATAATATCGTAGGCATATCTGTTGGTTACCAAATAGTTATCTTCATATCTTGTATTCGGAGTATCATAAAAGAAAAAAATCGGGTCGCTAAAACTGCTGTTGCAACAAAATGCTTTTTCCTGTTTCTTGGAATACAGTACAAATTGCCCCCAGGGATTTCTTGCTGCCCAAAATCTAACATATACAGAATTTTCCAAATCAATAAATTCTCCGTTAAAATAATAATATCTGTTTAGAAAGTTTTTGAGTTCCTTATCGGTCATATTTTCATCCATTACCGGAGGTACAACGCCTTTCATGTTGAAAACATATTGAGAATATATTCCTTCCGGAGTTAAACAAAAAACTGTATCCGTATAGGGAGGATTGTAGAACACTTTCTGACCGTATTTTTGTATCGGGAACGTTGTCGTATAAGTAAAAGATTTTTTATAATAACTTTGAAATGCGGAGTATAAAATTTGTCCCGACATATCCGAGACCAGAAGGCGGGGACGATATCCGGGATTATTTTCATCAATCTGATTGCCTCCCGAACTGTTTTCCAGAACGATGATCTGTTCCGACAAAAACTCGAACACATAGTTGTTATATTTCATTTTCAAGTTTTTTACGAATTTCCCATCCAGCGTATAAAGTTTTATTTCTTGAGTATAACTTTTTACAGCAATCATGGTACTGTCTGGCGTTAGAGCAACGTGCTGAATCGCGGTATATTCTTCGGGTCCCTGCCCTATACTTCCCACACTGTTTAAAAATTTTCCACTTCTGTCAAATACCAGTATGTTTTTTGCGATATCCTGATCTACCACAATGATTCGGTCTCTGGTAAACAATATTTGGGATATTCGGCCTATCAAACTCTCTTCGGTCGTTTCCAGTTTTACAAAAAAAACATCGTCAAAGAGACTGTCTAACTGCATACAATTGGTCTCATAATCAAAATTTATTTCAACAAGAAGACTGTCTCCCAAATTTTTCATTCTTGCCGATTTTCCCGGATTATTACAGGAAAAAAAAATCCCAAGCCCTATTATGCTGGCTAATAATAAAATATGAAATTTCATAATAAAACCAAATAAAAATTACCAGGCAGGCTTTAACCTGCCTGATAAAATCAATTTCTAAGAGCAAGGATCATAAGGAGTGCAACTTCCTTCAGTGCCTTCACATTTAATCCTATCTCCTGAGACTTTTTCAGAGTTCTCTGTGGTACTGGTCGTTGTGGTCGTCGTTGTAGTTTCCGTGGTTGTTGTCTTTACACTTCCACTGGCAACCCCAACATTTCCACTTGCCCCTTTCTCAGTTGTTGTGGTGGTTGTGTTGGTTGAAGAACTTGATGTGGTAGTTGAACTCGACGCACATTCAACATGAGTTTTACGTTCTGTTCCTTTTCCACTTTTTGTTGTGTCTGCCGCAGCAACTTGCGCTAACATAAACGGAGAAAAATGATTCTTCGCTGTCCCATAATTGTTCATTGCATTTTGGAAATTCATTCCAATCCCAAGCAGCAGTGCTGCTACTCCTAATACCGAAAAAATTTTTTTGTTCATACGATTTAAATAATTAAGTTAATAAATAATAAAAATACCATAAATGGTTTTATTTTTGATTGTTATTTTCTTTGTTAAGCATTTCCCGAGCATATTCCCTAATTGTATCGGAATCTTTCCACTGCTTTGTGTATCTGAAAGTGTAAGTGCCCAAATACAGGCTGTAAACGGAGAAAAGCAGTACAATCAGTCTTTTGTGTTTGTCCCAAAACATTTTCGCAGCATAAAGCATCAAAAACAATATCGCCATGATGCTTATATACAGGTACCTGTCTGCTACAATGGCATGCCTTGCCATGGAAATCAGGTTGATGGAAAATAATAGATTGATGACAAAAAATAGCGTCCAAAAGACAAGCAGTCTGTTTTTCCGGTTAAAGTATATCCAGATGCCTACCGCCGAAACCAATACCGGATAAATCAGAAAATGTAAAGGCAGTTTTTCATCGGGCAATATCGGAAAAGGATACAGAAAATTCAATTTTACAGGTAAAATAGATTTCGTTACGTATTCAAAGAGGGCGTATCCCGCAAATGCTATTCTATGGAACAGTTTATAGGGATTCGGATCTCCCTCGATTCCCTGCGTAAGGATAGTTATTACACCAAACAGGGAAGCCATTGAAAAGAAAACGATTTTTTCCGTTATGACCGTTTTGTCCCTGAAGGAACGTCCCGCAAACCAGTCTATCAACACAATGACCAATGGAAAAGTAACCGCCTGCTCCTTGCCGAGAAACGACAACAAAAAACAGCCAATAGCGCCCACGAAATAGGATACTTTATAAGTCGTGATATAATATATGTACGCGATTAAACCAAGTAGAAAGAAAAAGGCGTAAATCAATGCTTTTATACCGCTTAACCACGCAACCGCTTCCACATTCAGCGGATGTATCGCGAAAAGAAAAGCGGTCAAAAACGCCATCGTCGGAATGGAAAAGGGAATATCGTCTTTTCTCAATTGAAGTATTTTTTTGATGAACAGCCATATTATTAAAACATTAGCGATTTGCCACAGCACGCTTGCCAAATGAAAAATAACAGGATTATACTTGTCAATGGAATATAACAACAATGAATTCATCTGAAACAGAGGCGAATATTGCCCTGCATGGAAACTTGAAAATATATCTTTCAGATTGGAAAAATTCCAGTCTCCCGACGTACGGCTGTTTATGATCATTATCTGGTCATCCCAGGTGTATAGAAAGTTATTTCCAATAACAGGCACATAAACCGCGCATGTTATTAAAATTAAAATAACAATCTGGTACCTGGGTATGACGAGTATATTTTTCATTTGTAATCCATTTAATTTCTATAAAAAAATGCCCTGCAATAATGTGAATGATTCATTTACGTAGACATCGAAACTATCGTGAAAGAAAACCGTATTTTATTTTCTTTCACGCCGCAAAGATAAAGTATGGAGAGCAAACAAAAAAACTTTTTGAATTGTAATTTACAAATTAATTGGTTGTTTTTTACTACTTTTGTCGTGTCGTTTTAAATAATATATTATGAAGGAGAACAATTTAATAATACATTCGCACCATGGACACAATGTCAGGAGGTTAAGAGATTTGTTGGGTATAAAACAGGATGTTATTGCCGCATCAATTAACATGTCGCAACAGAATTTTTCAAAACTGGAACAAAAAGAAATTATAGACCCTGAAACATTGGAAAGAATTGCTACAGTCTTGAATATTCCTGTAGAGGTAATCAAAAATTTCAATGAGGAAGGAGCTATTAATATTATTTCCAGTACATTACACGATAATTCCGGCTCTGTCATGTATAATCCGACATTCAATGCCATAGATAAAATCGTTGAATTGTACGAAAAACTTCTTGCAGAAAAAGACAAAACTATATTCCTGCTCGAAGAAATGCTTAAAAGAGGCAATTGAATTATACCTCAATTACCGTCTCCAACAATTTGACCGTGTAATCATCTGCCCGAATGGCGATTAAGTCCGTTACGGCGGGGAGCAATACCGCTTCGCCCTGTCGGATTCTGACTCTGTAATGGTGGTCATTGATGATTTCCGCCTCTCCCGCCAGGCAGGTGTAGATTTTGAAAGAATCTGCGGTTAGCCGGTGCGTACTTGTCAATTCGGACGTTATCAGTTTGGTGGTGAAGTATTTACATTTCACCAAATCTATTTCTTGATATCTGCTGTTCGGGTCGAAAGTGTAATGCGTCTGATAATCAGGATGTACGGTATAGTCTATCGCATCTTTTGCCAGTTCGGTGTGAAGTTCGCGTTTGTTGCCGTCAGCGTCGCGGCGATCGTAGTCGTAAATGCGGTAAGTAATATCGCTTGTCTGCTGAATTTCAGCGATTAAGCAACCTTTTCCGATGGCATGTACGCGACCTGCAGGCAGGAAAAACACGTCGCCGGCTTTCACGTCGTAGCGTTGCAACACCTCGACGATGGTATGGTCAGCCACGCGCTTCACATATTCTTCGGGCGTGATGGGGCGCGAAAAACCGCAGTACAGATACGCACCCGGCTTTGCATCAACGACATACCACATTTCCGTTTTTCCGAAAGAG
>JAITMT010000316.1 GCA_031277235.1 Tannerella sp. | reverse complement strand
AACCAACCCGGATTACAAACGGCTATTGACACTTATTTCCACGATCCCGATGTCGTCCGTTTCCGGGATTACAAAGGCTGGAAACAGGACGCTATCTGGGCGGCGCGGCTGGGTTTAGTCGAAGAAGCCAAAGAATTGGTCGTGAAAAAGTTCCTCGCATTGTCCCACCGGTTTCCGGCGTTCTGGGGACCGGGATTCGACTGGACGCCCGATCACAATTGGGGAGGAAGCGCCATGATCGCCTTGCAGGAAATGCTGTTGCAAACCGTTGGAGATACGACACTTGTTCTGCCTGCGTTGCCTGCCGGTTGGGATGTACATTTCAAACTGTGCGCCCCGCGCAACAAGAGTGTTGAATGTAAATTTGTGAATGGGAAGATAGAGAAATTGGAGACTGTCAAAAATGAATCATTGTAAAATTTTAAAATATTTATAATCTGAAAGTTATAATATAAATGTTGATTTTATGTTTTTTTTGTGTTTTTAAACATATTATTTTTTCTGTCTTATTCTAATTAAGATATATATCTTTGTACCAAATATCAGAACAGCATAGAACAGATTATGATATTAAAAAAATGAAAGAAGTAGTAACAATTTTAAATTAAAATTAACATGAGAAAATTTACTCTATTTATGTTTTTGACCGCATTCGTTTTTTCTGCGAATGCTCAGTTGCAAATTAACACAGCCCCGTTTGCCGATGCGAATCATAGGGCTAATGCGGGTATTGAGGTGAATACGGTGCGGACTATTACTTCCGAGGAAAATCCGTACATTACAGCGCCCGAGGTAGCCGATATTGATATCACCTGGTATTGGACGCCTTTCCGGGCTGCTAATGTAACCTGGACTCTTGAAGGAGGAGGTGTAGGTCCAAGAAATCTGGGAGAACCGACTGTGGTTAATTCCTTTTATCAATGGGCGGGTATTCCTGAAGCCGATGCAGGGAAATATCCTAATGCAGTACCTGCCGGAGATTATCTGATGCCTGTGCAAACAGTTACTACCCGTGACGGTTTTGCCGTGAAGATTAAATCAAGAGATGGACATCTCCAAGACGCACAGACTACCGGATTTTCCAAAACTCAATCCGGATTTTTCAGTTTGGCAGCCAATATGAATGCCGGTGCAGATCCTATTTGGTTCAATAGCCTGGAAGATATGAAAACATACGTTACTTCCGGAAAGTTTGTTCTTTCGGACCGAACTTATTCAAAAGACATGGCGGACGGAGACGGAGTGCCAAGATCGGATTATGGAGCGCTTCATGAAGGTCTTCACACTCATACGACGAATGCGGATTTCCCCGACGGTTTGAATACTGCGGATTCTGCTTTGGTAGTTGTACTTCCTGCAAATGGTAACGAAGCTTTGGCTATGTATCCGGGTATCTTCAAAGAAATTGATTTGCGTTTTTCTTTCCGTTCGGACAGACAGCAATGGACACGCGACATCGAATTTGATGTACTTACAATGGATGAAGGCAACACGGGAAAAAAATCAACCTGGGATATTATAGTAAGTTTGACATATAATAATTTAAGTCCTAATCCGGAAAGAGATGTTACAGACTCCGTTCATTTGGGAGAAACCGGAGCAGTTTTGGGTGGTCCCCTTATTACCGATGCAGCAACGGGAGTAGAAAACGGACAGGTAGCAAGACGCTGGAAAGCAGGAACTTACACGTCCGGTGATCCGGTTATGCATATCAATGTAAATGAAGTAATGGGATTAAAACCGCATGAATTGTTTAACAGAACGGTTGTGGTCGCCCTCCAAACAAAAGGTACCGAAGGAGATACCGATAATGCAAGCGGAACATACGATCCTGTTGTTGGAATTGATAATATCAAATGGGGTGGCTGGAACACACAACTTGACGCTGCGTTATGGGCTGCTGCCACGGAACCGCTTCTTCCGGTAAGAGATGAAACATCCAATCCCGTGATTGGCATTTCTTCTACCAAAGTTATTGGCGGTATCGGCGTTATCAGGATTTTGGATGCGGAATCTGATGCTGCCGTATTCAGCATCACCGGACAAATGGTTGCAACAATAGCAAAAGGTGTAAGTTCGGTAGCAGTTCCTGCCGGAATTTATATTGTAAGAGAAAACGGTCGGCTTGCTGCAAAAGTAATTGTGAGATAAGCGATCAATATTTATCGGTCTGTGTATTTCCGATTCGTCAAAAATACACGGACCGATATTTTAAGAATCAGATAACCATGAAAAAACTCGCATTTTTTTTTATTTTTTCCTTTATTGTTGTTTTTTGTATGCAAGCGCAAACAAAAGCCTTTCCTGCTGCCGAGGGGTTCGGCAGCCTGGCGTCAGGAGGCAGAGGTGGTGAAGTAGTTGAGGTTACAACGCTTGAAGATGCTGCGACAAATCCTCCCGAAGGCAGTTTGCGATGGGCTTTGACACAGCATTCGGGTAAACCGCTTACCGTTGTTTTTCGCGTGTCCGGGCTTATTGACCTCAAGGCAGAACTTCGCATGAAACGCAATAATGTTACCATTGCCGGGCAAACTGCTCCGGGAGACGGTATTTGCATTATGGGTGACAAGGTGAACCTCGGAGGCTCCAATAATGTAATTGTAAGACACCTGCGTTTTCGTGTCGGAACGATGATTGACCCCGTTACGGGAGAACCTGACGTTAGCGGGAACGGTTCTCTCGGTTATGAAAATGCGAGCAACTGGATTATTGACCATTGCACTTTCGGATGGAGCGGAGAAGAAAACATGACCATTTACGACAACAAAAACACGACTATTCAGTGGTGTATTCTTCATGAAGGACTTTACCGTTCGGGACACAACAAGGGCGACCGCGGTTATGGTTCGCAGTGGGGAGGACAAAACGCTACTTTTCACCATAACCTGCTGGCGCACAACTACACCCGTTCTCCGCGATTTAACGGAGCGAGAAGTAATGATGTGAACGTATTGATTGACTATGTGAATAATGTGAACTACAACTGGGGCAAACAAAATTCCTGCTACGGGTCGGATATCGAATTGGTCTCTAACCGCACCAATTTTGTAAACAATTATTATAAACCGGGTCCCGCCCGTCCCGGAAATCAGAACTCCTATTTTACCGAATCATCGTATGGAGGAATTCCAAGCCGGGTTGCCGTATGGTATATGAACGGAAATATTATGGAAGGCACGGCAAATACCGCAAAAAATACAGATAATTATCTCGGATTGGACATTAGTCGCTACCCAGCCTCCGCTACAGCCAATCCCATGCAATTCAGATCTGAAACTCCGTTTGATATTCCCGCAGAATATCGTGTTACAACCGAAACGGCGCAAGAGGCATTTGAAAGTGTTCTTGCCGGTGCAGGAGCATTTCCGCGCGATACCGTGGATAGACGTGTTGTGCGTGAAACAAGAGAGGGAGTAGCCACTTTCAACGGGGAGTTCGACAACAGCGGGAAAAACGGAATGAAAGGAATCATAGACAAGCCCGAAGATGCGGAAGGCTATCCCGACTATGAAACCTATAACACCATAACCGACAATGATCATGACGGTATGGACGATACCTGGGAACTTGCCAACGGACTCAAGCCTGACGACCCCGATGATAGAAATTTGTACGTGGAATCGGGTTATACGGCTTTGGAAGTCTATTTGAATGGATTGGCAGGCGAAATCATCGAATTTCAACTTGCCACCTCCGTTCCGCCGATTCAAGACCGGGATTGGGAGATTTTTCAAACCCGTGACGGATTGCATGTTACCGAAGGAGTAACCATAGAGCATATCCGTATCTATAATTTATCGGGACAAACATTCATTCATAAAAATGTAAATACTTCAAAAATAGATATTTCCGGACTTTCGAGAGGTATCTGGCTTGCCGAAGTAATCACGCTGAATCAAGGTAAAAGAGTATTGAAATTTTATAAATAGTAAAAACATTGATAATCATATGCTTATTATATAAAAAAGAGATTTTTTTCTTTTTATGTTTTCAAACATGTTTTTATTTTTGTTATATTCTTTTAGAATACATATTTTTGCACCGGAATATCAGAACAGCACAGCACAGTATATCGAGTAATAACCATAAATAAAAGAGAATGAAAAAAAAACTTTATTTTTTGATTTTTAGTCTGTTGACGGCAAATTTTTGCATTTTTGCGCAATACCCGAAAGTAAGCGAGGAACAGCGCAAGGAATTGGAAGAAATTGTCCGTCAGGGAGCGATTCGTTCCAGCGATGCCTGGGAAAAAGCGTTGCTCACCGTAAGGGAAGAAGCCAAAAACGGACGTCCCTATATTCCGTTTGCAACCCGTCCGGGTGATTTGCCGACCGCAAGTATTCCGGCATTTCCGGGCGCTGAAGGGGGGGGAATGTATACAACCGGCGGACGCGGCGGAAAAGTGTATGTAGTAACCAATCTCAACGACAGGGGCGAAGGCTCGTTCCGCTGGGCTTGCGAACAGGGCGGTGCGCGTATCGTCGTTTTCAACGTAGCCGGAATCATCAAACTGGAAACCCGCCTGAGCGTGAAGGCTCCCTACATAACCATTGCGGGACAGACCGCTCCGGGCGATGGCGTGTGTATTGCCGGTGAAAGTTTTGAAATAGATACGCATGACGTAATCATTCGCCACATGCGTTTTCGCCGCGGAGAAGTGAATCCATACCGCAGGGATGATGCCCTGGGAGGGAATCCGATCGGGAATATTATCATTGACCACTGCTCAACCAGTTGGGGGCTGGATGAAAACATTTCAATGTACCGCCACATGTACGATCCGGTGGAAAAATTGAAAGACGGCAGCAATGCCATTTCAAAAAAAATGGGAACGGTCAATTTAACCATCCAGAATACCATCTCCGCCGAAGCTCTGGATACTTACAACCATGCTTTCGGCAGTACGCTGGGAGGAGAAAACGCTTCCTTCATGCGTAACCTATGGGCAAATAACGCCGGACGGAATCCATCCATCGGCTGGAACGGTATTTTCAACTTTGTGAACAACGTTGTCTTCAACTGGGTACACCGTGCGATGGACGGCAGTGATTACATGGGTAAATTCAACATCATCAACAATTATTTCAAACCGGGACCGATGACCAATGAGGGAGTGAAATCCCAGGTCCTGAAAGCGGATTCACGCACCAGGAACCCCGACATTGCACCTTACGGACTGATTCATGCCGGCGGAAATATCGTGGAAGGTAACGACCGCGTAACCAGGGACAATTGGGACGGCGGAATCGTGATGGGCGGAAAACCCACTCCCGAAGACATCGCGCTTTCCAAATGGGACGAACCGCTTCTGATGCCTTATATGACCATTATGTCTGCACAAGAAGCATTTGAATTTGTTTTGAACAATGCCGGAGCAAACTTTCCGAAACGCGACGCGGTTGATGAACGTACAATCAAGCATATTCGCACGGGCATATTCGATTACGACAAAAATGCCGATCCTGCCGCTTTTGCTCCGACACAGAACCGCCGCCTGGGAGAAGATTCCTACAAGAATGGAATTATTACCGATATTCTTCAAGTGGGCGGCTATCCCGAATACAAGGGTACACCCGTGAAAGACAGCGACAGCGACGGTATGCCCGACGAATGGGAAAGGAAATACGGATTGAATCCCAACGACGCGGGCGATGCCGTGAAAGACATGAACGGCGACGGATATAACAACATTGAAAAATACATCAACGGTATTGACCCTGCGAAGAAAACGGACTGGACAAAGTTGGAAAATAACCATGATACTTTGGAGGGAAAGAAAAGTCTTTTATAAAATATATGAAATTTATTATTAATCTTAATTATGAGAAAGAAACTATTAAAGAACAAAAGTATTCTGCCGATACTGGCAGTGCTGTTTCTCCTATCGTCTTGTGTAGAAGGCGATAAGGAAACCTTTACTTGGGAATCAAGCGTAAGCGGCGCCCAACTGGGAAATCCTGAGATAAACATAATTTCTTCTCCCGACGGTTCCGAACTGATCGTCAGTTGGTCTGTCGTACCGGGAGCAGGCGGTTATGAAGTTTCAGTGTACAATGTGGACGACCCCGACAATCCGGTAGCGATTGGTGAAGAAAACCAGTTTGTTGACGGATTTGAAGTGAGACGTCCGGCTACGGAAGACACCAAATTCATGGCGAAGGTCAGGACTTTGGATAACACTAAAATGAACAATACCGGTGCGGCGTCTCCCGCTACGAAAGACTACACCAATCTGTTACCGGTTTACGCGACTATTCCTCCGGGGAATATTACGGACTATTTTGCAGCGAATCCTGTTCCCGAA
Source organism: Tannerella sp. (assembly GCA_031277235.1). Lineage (GTDB taxonomy): Bacteria > Bacteroidota > Bacteroidia > Bacteroidales > Tannerellaceae > Tannerella. Next base: position 15,122 of record JAITMT010000316.1, on the reverse strand, counting down.
AGTACGGAAGAGTTATGTTACGAGTTGGAACCCGGTGGCAACTATACAATGACCGGTAATGTCACTTTCGGGAAGACGGCTGTAACGATTCGCGGAGACAAGGTTGACCACGGAATGCTCGAGATGACAAACGGTTCGTTTGTCGTTGGAGGCGCAAAGTTCAAGTTGCAGTTTGTTGACGCCAACTATGCAAACTATACAGGAGAACAGGCAACCAGTTCATTCATTTTGATGGATGCCAATTTCCCTGCCGAAGGCTTAAACGCTAACGGCTACCTTGTTATTCCTTCCATTACACTGCAATCGTGCAAACTTGCGGGGCTGAAATATAATATTTTCTGGGATAACAATAAAAAATATGCCATAACCTCATTCATTATTAAAGATTGTATTATCGGTCACAGTACGTCTGCGTTCAATCAGGCGCTTATCCGTTTTCAGGCGGGAATGGTCAGGGATCTTACCATTACCAACAGTACTTTCTACAATGACAATCCTCCGGCAAGTGACCTCAATCAGCGTTTTATCCAGATTTCGTCCGGAAATGCGACCAGCGTTGGTCCCGAGTGGTTAAGCGGAACGATGACCATTACCAACAATACATTCTGGCAGGCAGGCAAATTTTGTCAGTCTTTCAACTCTAACGGTGCTTTTGGACAGGCTGCAGACCGCGTAATTGTTCAAAAGAATGTTTTCGTGGACTGTTTTGAAAACGGACGTATTATCAGCCGTTTTCGCAGAGGGAATACCGCCGCCATTTTCGCCGGAGGTGAAAACTCGCAGTGGTTCAACGGAGCGCTTTTTACGGGAAGTCAGGACAAGACGGCGGACATCGGATATTTTGAAACCGACCCGCAACTGACCTACTTAAGCGATGGCAACTTTCAGATGAACGGCTCTGCGCAGTTGGCAGCCGGTACGGGCGACCCGCGCTGGCTGAAATAACGCGATAACAACAAACAATTTTTATTTATTAAAATTAGAAACATGAAGAAAATCAATAAATTAGTATGCTTGCTGTTATCCGTAATGCTTTCATTACCGGCAATGGCTCAACAGGCGCGTACTCTGAAAGGCGTTATCCATGACGAGAATAACGAACCGGTAGCAGGCGCGATAATCAAATCGGCAGATGCTGCGACCGGTACATTATCCGATATGGACGGAAAGTTCGAACTGCCTGTGGGCGCCGATCAAAATTCGATTGAAGTCAGTTTCCTTGGCTATCGGACGCAAACGGTTGATATTACCTCCAAAACAGAAGTTTCCATAACGCTGGTTCCTTCCGACAATACCCTGGACGAAGTGGTGGTAGTGGGTTACGGTACACAAAGAAGAGCGCATCTTACAGGAGCAATCTCTACCGTATCGCCGTCGGAAATCTCCGATCTTGCCACGTCCAATTTGTCGGAAAGACTGGAAGGCATGATGCCGGGTATCAGTGTAACCCATGACAGCAATCGGCCGGGTGAGGCATCGCGAATCAAGATTCGCCCTACCGGATCGGATGAAAATGAAACGCCCGACCCCCTGTTTGTCATTGACGACTTTATAGCCGGTCAAGGTGCATTCAACAATCTGGATCCCAGTGAAATTGAGAGTATTTCGGTGCTGAAGGATGCTGCCGCTGCCGTTTACGGTTCCCGTTCTGCCAACGGTGTTGTAATCGTAAAAACAAAACGCGGACATGCCGGTAAACCGCAAATTTCCTATAACGGACAATTCGGTTTAACCGATGAATTTTATCGCTCCAAAATGCTGGATTCCTATAACTACGGTCTCATCTGGAATGCCGTGAGAGTAGCCGATCCTACCCAAACGGGCTTTGAAGCCCGGAGACATTTGTTTCAAGCCGATGAATTGGAGGCGATGAAAGGTCTGAATTATGATTTGCTGGATCAATACTGGAGTTCCGCACTGACTCAGAAACACACCGTTACCGTCAGTGGCGGCGGCGAAAGCCTTACAGCCTTCGGAGCCATTACTTACCAGACACAAGACGGAAACATAGGCCGGTTAAAATATGACCGCTGGAATTTCCGTGCAGGCATAGATGCCAAAATCAGCCAATGGCTGAAAACTTCTCTAACCGTATCGGGCGACTACGGTTCCAATTACAGGAGCAACAACCGTATAGGCGGAACAAGCGATGAAAAAGACTACAACACGCTGCAAGTGCATCCGCGCTATATTCCGGAATACGTTACCGATCCTGCCACGGGACTAAGTTATCCCCTCGCTCCGTTGGGAATCAGCAATACAACGGTTGCCGGCAGCGGTTCAAATGTTACCCAGTTGTATCACTACGACATGATAGAAAATAGCGGAGACTTTCTTTCCAATATGCCTCAATACATGATGATTAACGGTTCGCTGGATTACAATTTCGGATGGAACGACATTTTGAAAGGTTTGAATTTGAAATTGACCTATGCCAAAAGTATCAATAACAGCAAAAGCAATGAATATGCTTCTCAATACAGGCTTTACACTTTTGCAGACGGTACCGCCGGTCGCGGTGGCAGCGGCAATCACCTGTATATGGATACGCCGGGTTATCCGCTCGATTTTTCAATGATAGGAACCAGGGACGCCGATAACGGGAATCGTCTTCGCCGCACGATGAGCCGCAGTGATAATTACCAGTTGAACTTCATTGTTTCTTACGCCCGCACCTTTGGTTTGCATGATGTAAGCGGTTTGTTTACCATCGAAAAATCGGAAAGCGAAAGTGAAGATTTATGGGGTAATGTTACAATGCCCTATACCTTTACCAACTTGCAGTCCAATACGGCGCAAGGCGATCAAACGACGGCATTTGCCCGTTCGGAATCGGGGAACCTGTCTTATGTGGGGCGTGTGAATTACGTTTATGCGGACAAGTATCTGGCAGAATTTCTGATCCGTTCGGATGCCAGCACCAAGTTTGCTCCCGAAAATTATTGGGGCGTGTTCCCGTCACTGTCATTGGGCTGGGTCATTTCCGAAGAATCCTGGTTTCAAAGGAGCGTATCCTTTATGGACTTCCTGAAGGTCCGCGGCTCTTTCGGTCTGCTGGGGCGCGACAATATTACTGCCTGGGCATGGCAACAGTTTTATAATCAGGAAGTAATAAAGGGACCCATTTTCGGTAACAATCCCGATCTGAATGCCGGACCGCACTTCCAGATACCCAACGCCGTACCCAACCGCAACTCGCATTGGGACAAGAGTTACAAGAGCAATATCGGTTTGGATATGCACTTCCTGAACAACCGTTTGACCGCCAATATTGACGGTTATTACGACCACTATAAAGACGTATTTATGGCGATCAGCAGTGCATCCGATTTTCCGACTACCGTAGGCGCCAATGCATCTGCAAGCAATTACGGCGAGACTGCCAATTGGGGTGCGGAATTGTCATTGGGATGGAATGACAGGATCGGCGAGGACTTTAAGTACTGGGTAAAAGTCAATACCTCCTGGACGGACGACAAGCAAATCAAATTTCCGGGAATGGACGATCCCCTGCGCGACCTGGATGCACTCGTAAAGGGCGAACGCTCTGACCGCGGTCAGTGGGGTTACCAGGCTATCGGGATGTTCACCAACTATCAGGAAATCGGAGAATTCTTTGCCGAAAACAATCTGGTTACCTATATGGGCAAATCGCAACAGGACATTCATCCGGGTATGTTGATTTACAGAAATATACGCGGTTCGCAAAAGCCTGACGGCACTTATTACGGTGTGAACGACCCTGAAGATCCGCAAGGCAACAGGGTAGATGACAACGACAGAGTCAAAATCTCAAATCGCAGCAGTAACATTTATGGCTTTACGCTGAACTTCGGCGGAGAATGGAAATCGCTTTCTTTCAGGGCACAATTGGGCGCCAGCTGGGGCAGTTACACTTTCTTTCCGGCAGGCGCTCTTCAACCGAGAGACGCCAGCAGCCGTTCGGGTTATGAAATCATGGAGTACGTCAATATGCCGTCATTCTGGGCAGGCAATATGTTTGTTTATGAAGACGTATACGACGGACAGAATAATTTGGTCGTTCCCCAAAACAGGGAAGCCAAATATCCGAGCATGCGTTTCGGCGATAACTTCACCGAATCCACCTTCTGGAAAGTCAACAATGCCAACGTATTCCTGCGCAATTTTACCGTGGCTTACGCTTTGCCGAAAGCGCTGGTAAACAAAGTGGGCGTGGCAAGTTGCCGGTTGAATCTGACCGGTCAGAATTTGCTGGAATTCTACAATCCCTATCCGGACAAATTTATGAGTCCCAATTCGCCTTACGGCAGTTATCCCCTTATGCGTAAGTTTACACTGGGTCTGAATATTTCATTTTAAAAAAATGCAACAATGAAAAAATTATTGAATTTTATAATCTTTATCGTCGTTTTCGCGGTGAACGCCTGCTTATGGACAGGATGCAGCGACGAGTTTCTGAAAGAAAAAAAGAACTACGGCAATTTGTCACCCGATATATATAACGACGAAACGGGTGCGAAAATGCGTGTTGAAGATATTTACCTGCGCCTGTTGCCGAATGCAAGAGACGGTTTGATGTACAGAAGTCCAAGCAACGGTACGGCTTCCGACGTGCAAACGCAGGCAACCGAAGAATTTACCGGTCTTTCATGGTATGTTAATCCCGACAGACTTCCTACCGAACAAGCCGGCAACGACTGGTTCCATGTGAACAAATCTACGGCGGCAGGTCCGTGGGGTGAAATTCGCAACTGTAACGATGTTATTGAAGGTCTTACCAACAGTACGCTGCCGGAAAACGTCAAGGGATCGCTGATTGCTCAGGTTACTTTCTTCCGCGCGTGGCAATATTTTTTGCTGGTAAGAACTTACGGCGGCGTGCCCATCATAGATCATGTACAGGCTACGGACGTATCCATGGCTCAAGATTTGGCTGTACCCCGTGCAACGACCAGGGAATGTATAGATTTTATATGCGCCGATTTGGAAAAGGCGGCAGCCATGTTGCCTGCAAGATGGGAAGGTGGCGACTGGGGACGTATCACCAAAGGGGCGGCTTTAGCCCTTGCCGGACGTGCCCGTCTGCTCTACGCCAGTCCGCTGTTTAACCGTAGCGACGACAAAGCCCGCTGGCAGGCAGCTTACGATGCCAATAAAGCAGCTCTTGATGCGCTCGCTGAAGGCGGTTTCGGTTTAGTCAACGAGAATAATCCGGGATTAAACGCTTCGGGTTTTTCCCAGATATTTTCCCAGTTTAACAGCGATGAAGCGGTATTTGTAACGCTTTACAACCGGGTGCATGACGACAACGCGGCGCACGAAATTTATCGCAACAACACCAGAGAACAGGGTTTGCGTCCTGCCAATGCTCACGGAGCCCCCAGCGGCGACGGAAGATCAACTACGTCCATGATGGTGGATTTGTTTCCCATGGCTGACGGCAAGAAGCCGGGAGAATCATCTACGTTCGCGTATGATGAATTGGCGTTCTTCAAAAACAGGGATCCCCGTTTCTATCGCAGTTTTGCTTTTCCCGGTGTCTATTGGCGCTTCCAGGGTAATCCGCTGGCGTGGGATTGGGGTACCGGTTTTGTTCCTGTAAAGTATAACGGTCCCGACTATGAATTGTGGAATTATGTATGGAACGAAAAATCCGAAACTCAAACGGACGACCAGTTTAAGGGCTTTGGAGCCGATCTGCTGGGTAACAGAGTGCAGGGCGTGTATGTCCGCAAACGTTCCAATGATTTTGATTTGTCCGACGGTTTCACTTCCGTTGCCCTGTATCGCTGGCCCGCCACGCAATCCGAAAATCGCGTGGGAGCATTCGGGGAAGGCGCTTTTCCGCACATGGAAATACGCTATGCCGAAGTATTGCTCAATCTCGCCGAATCTGCCTGCGGAATTGATCAATTGAACGAAGCCTTTAGCATATTGAAACGGATTCGCGCCCGTGCCGGTTACGATGCTGCCATTGCGGGAGCCGATTACGGTTTGAATCCCGGCGCAAGCCGAGGTGAAATGTTTGGCGCTATCATGTACGAACGGCAAATCGAATTTGCCTATGAAGGCAAACGTTTTGAAGATATGCGTCGCTGGTTGCTTTGGGACGGAGGAACTAACTTCAGTCAGGTAGCCGGTGCGCCAAGTACATGGAATTTGAGCGGTTTCGGCGGTAACACCTGTACTTACTTGGGCGTGGAACCTCTCAACGGAAAACGCCGGGACAGTTTTGTACTCCGTACGATGGATACGGCTCCGGAAAATCATGACAGTGATCCTGTTGGCGCCGACCGTCCTGCTACAGCCCTGGATTTGAAAAAATCTTTTGCCGATCAAACGGCAGTAATTGATGCTTTGGCAAACTTCTACACGACCAGACTGGTTCGCAAGACGATTCGAGGCGATGAAATAAACAAGACTGTTCTCTTTCAACCGAGAAATTATTTTATCGGTCTTACTACCGGCGCTCAACAAAACAATCAGACACTGCTCCAAACGATAGGGTGGGCTGATTTTATGAATGGGAATGCCAACGGAACCTATGATCCTTTAGCGGAATAAATTATGTGAGTTTATTAAAAAATTCGTTTTGATTGTTTGCATATCCATACCTGTATGGGTATGCAAAATCAAACGAAACCCGACAGACGGATATCCGTTTTAGCGCTAAACAATGTTACCGTTCCGGTAATTACAGAAGAGAGTGCGAGGGGGCAAATTTATTCTCCTGTACGTTTTTTATTGTTTTAATCAATAATGGTTTGGAATTATATAAAATATTGATAATAAATATATTATAATATAGAAAAAAGATTTTTTCTTTTTTATGTTATTAAACATATATTTATTCTTGTTACATTCTCCCGGAATACATATCTTTGCATCAAATATCAGAACAGCACAGCACAGATGATAGATATAACAGAATAGAATACAATACAAAATACAACTACAATTATCAAAGAGGATGAGAAAAAGACTGTTTTTAATTTTTAGTCTGTTGACGGCAAATTTTGGCGTTTTTGCACAATATTCGAAAGCAAGTGAAGAACGGCGTAAGGAATTGGAAGAAATTGTCCGTCAAAAAGAAAGAGTTTATTATGAATTTATCAATCTTAAATATATCTTTGTATGAATGTTTTAAAAAAAATCAGAAATGCAACCTGCGCAGTTTTGGCTTGTGCAGGTTTCCTTGTGGCATCCTGTACAGAGGAACAGTCAAAGGATTATCCTGTTCCCCTGGATAATCCTTTGGCGGAGACTATCGCATTTGATGGATCCACGGACAGGAGTAAAATACGTGTCTCCTGGCCGCAATCGGTGGTGGATGAGGCGGAAGGCGCAAAAGGCTTTGTGTTTTCACTTTACAAGGTGGACGAAGATGGAGGAATAATTCTCGAAACCGTAGGAGAAGAAAACGAAGGAGTATCGGCAAATTTTGTGGAGCGCTCACAAGAACCGGAGACTTACTACAAAGCCGTATTGAGACTTTGGGGAGATGGAAGCAGATCCAATGCACAACTTCCCATAGAGATATTTTGGAATAACTTTCCGGTTACGTTAACTCCGCCTGCGCAGGGTGATGTGCAAGTTGTGCAGCAAGGGCTTACCTGGACTATTTCCTGGTCTCCGGTGCAAGGTGCATCCGGTTATAGGTTTACGCTCTTCGAGATAGACGGATTTGGAGAAAAACTGAAAGTTATCGGACAGGAAAACCAGGAATTGGGAAAAGATGCGACTTCCGTAACGCGCACGCTGGAAGAAGAAATCACTTACTACCTGATCGAATTGACGGCAGTGGGAAGTCCTGATGCATGGCCGGCCACGTTGAGTGAAACAGGTATTTACCACAATGCACCGGCAACAACGATTGCCACAGGAACAAATCTTACGCAATATTTCACCACCAATCCTGTTTCCGGCGGAGAAGAAGCATTTTTCTTGTTGGAAGCGAATGGAACATATACAATGACCGGTAATATAGAAACCGGCGCTACCTCGTTCACGCTCAGAGGTCAAAGTAAGGAAGAGCCTTCAAAAATAAGCGTAACCGACGGTTCTTTTGTAAACGGCGGCGCGGGACTCATACTGGAAAATCTGGAAATGGACTATTCCAATTTTGCTACCGTAGACAACCTGGGAGGAGATAATCTCGGCAAAAACGCCGTTATCCTGATGAATAGCGTGCAGCAGGGAGGATTGACGCTCGTTAATATCGGAGATAATGCATACGCTCTTGTACCCGCCTCTCAGCCCATTGTTCTGCAATCGTGCAAAATTACAGGGTTGAAGGGATACTTGGTTTACGACAGCAATCAACGATATGCCATTGAAACATTATTGATTGATGATTGCGTCATCGGAATGAATACGGGCACCTGGGGCAATGCGACATTACGCTTCCAGATATCGTTAGTCAAAGATTTTACGATAACGGAGAGCACGGTCTACAATGAAATAGTTCCGTCTAATAGCAACAATCGCTTTATGCAGTTTAATCATAATAATTACGCCTCTCAAATTACAGGATGGACCGGCGGAACGATGACGGTTACCAACTGTACGTTCTGGCAGGCCGGTAAGAGCGCTCAGGCTTTTAATTCCAATAATGCGATGGGCAGACCGGAAGACTTAGTGACCATTCAAAAAAATGTCTTTGTCGACAGTTATGAGAATGGACGTATTATCAGCCGTTTTCGTAGAGGAAATACCAATGCTCAATATGTGGGAGGACAGAATACGCAATGGTACGATGGAGCAAACTTCACCGGATCGCAAGACCTTACGGCAGATCCAGTGGATCGTATAGATACCAATCCGGGACTGACCTATTCGGGCAATGGCGTATTTACGATGTCAGGTGCCGACCAGCAAGCAGCCCACACCGGAGACCCGCGCTGGTTGAAATAAATTATTAATTAAAATGTAAATATCTATTATGAATATTTTTGATAAGTATTTAAAAAGGTTGAAAAAAATAAGCATACTGGCAGTATCTGTGTTATTCAGCGTTTCTGCTTATGCTCAGCAAATTACAGTAACCGGAACGGTTCTCGATACAAATCGGGAACCCATTCCCGGTGCAAGCATCGCGGTGAAAGGAACCCAACAGGGAACGCTTGCCGATGCCGACGGTAAATTTTCCGTCAAAGTCCCGGATGAAAACGCAGTACTGCAGATTTCTTTTTTGGGATTCGAAACGCAGGAAATCACGGTCGGTACACGACGTGTAATTGACGTTACCCTGACAGAATCGGCGTCTGCGCTTGACGAAGTAGTGGTAGTGGGTTACGGAACCCAGCGGGTAAGAGATTTAACCGGCTCGGCGGTTGCGGTTAATGTAGATGAACTCATACAGGTGCCCGGAGTGTCAATCCTTGATGCTTTGGCAGGGCAGGTAGTGGGGCTCGGCGTTACGCAAGCCAACGGACGTCCCGGTTCCGTGGGGCAGTTGACAGTTCGCGGAGCGGGATTTCTCGCTTTGAATGCTGCAGGCAATCGCACGGCTTTCACAAACCCCTTGATTGTAATTGACGATGTGGTTCAGTTGGACGACAACGGAGAACCCAGCATGGCTGCTTTCAATAGACTGGATTATTCCGAAATAGAATCTCTGACCATATTGAAGGACGCTTCGGCTGCTATTTACGGAGTTCGAGCCTCTTCGGGTGTGATCGTGATAAAGACCAAACGGGGAACATCGGGCAAAATGCAAATTGATTATTCCGGAAAATTTGATTTTTCCGATGCTGTAAGCCATACGAAGGTGATGGACGCCTATGAAACAGGTTTGTTTACCAACCGTATGATTATGCAACAATACGAAAACAGTAAAAATACGGTTACGGGCTTGGCCGCTACGGATAACAGACGATACATGTACACCGGCGATGAATTAATGCAGATGAAAGGCATGAATTACGACTGGCTGGACGAAGCATGGTCATCGGCTACATCTCAACGCCATTCGCTTACGGTAAACGGAGGTAAGGATAACGTTTCTTACTTTGCAGGTATAAACTATCAGAATCCGGGAAACAACCTGGGTAAAGCACAGGATTATGACAGATGGACTTATCGCGCAGGCGGTGAAGTAAAGTTGATGGCAGGAATGAAACTCTCGGCTTCCATCTCCGGATACAATAGCAGCCAGACAACCGTTAACAGACAGCGTCCAAATTTGGACAGAGGTCCGTGGGGTCCTGCCGGTTCTGCCGACTATGCCCAATTGCGCCACATGCCGAAATATATTCCCTGGTCGGTAGATTTACCCAATTCGATAACGGGAGAACCGGAAAGTAATTGGATGTCCATATGGACAGGTCCGATGGATACAAGCAATCCCAACAACGCAAGTCTGGGCGGCAGGGATGCCTGGAACTTTTTTGCCAATGAAGCTTCGGGTGCAAAAAACGTGAACGAAAGAAACGGTTACAATGCCAATTTCTCTTTAACCTACGATGTGCCTTTCATTAAGGGATTGAGTTTGAAAGCAATCTACGCTACAAGTTACGACAATTCCGGTTCCATTGAACAGGGCGGTCGTTATAATTTGGTGAAACCTCTTAACATAAGAGATGTACGCATCATCACAGACCAAACGATGCCATTGATTAACTGGAATCGTTTAACATACGGAGAACAGACCAATATAACCGACAGACCGACAGTTTCATTTAGCAAGAGTGTGAACAAAAGCACTCAAATAAGTTTCTGGGCAACCTACAACCGTACTTTTGGAGCACACGACGAACACGACATTACTGCAACATTCGTTGCCGAACGCGGCGAAACCTCAGGAAACTCCATGCAACTCTTCTATATGAATATGCCCGAAACATTCAAAGGAACAAGCGAATCCGCCATTAACCCCATCGTGGGTGCGGACGGGAGTACAAGTACGAACTTGAGTAGCGCTTCGGGCGATACCTATTACAGATTAACGGAGGCAGGGTCCATGTCGTATGTCGGACGTTTGAACTACAAATACGGAAACCGTTACCTGCTTGAATTTCTGATTCGTTCGGACGCATCTACCAAGTTTGCGCCGGAAAACTATTGGGGCGTATTCCCCGGAGGATCTGTCGGCTGGGTGCTTTCGGAAGAAAAATTCTTTCAAAACAGTAAAATCGCAGAACAGATTGACTTTTTGAAATTCCGCTACAGTTGGGGTAAAACAGGAAAAGACAATGCCACGGCGTGGCGATGGATGGAAACATATACTTTGGGTGCTGAATCTGGTATGGGTCCCAATGGACAATTGGTTCAAGGCGCTAACCCCAGCGGAACGGCAAACCGCAACATCAAATGGGACCAAAGCATCAAGCAAAACTTCGGTATGGACATGAATATACTCGACAACAGGTTGTCGGCTACGGTGGAATATTGGAAAGACAACACCTCCGGTATAATTATGGAAGTTATAAGCGAAGCAATGCCCATATATATAGGTCAGAGATTACCTGAAAGAAATTACGGCGAGCGGGAAGCCTGGGGATGGGAATTTTCACTCCGTTGGAGCGACAAAATCGAGCAATCGTTGATGCCCTCCTGGGGACCGATCCGGTACGCCATCGGAGCCGATTATGGCATTTCCTGGCGGAAAACAGTATTGGGTAATCCTTTTGTATGGGACTTCCCCGGTTATATCAGCAATATGTCCGACCGCACGGGTTGGAGGAGTACGATGGGCGGCGACTGGGGATTCAAAACCTGGAAAGAAACCAGTATGGGAGACGGAATCTTGCGTACGCAAGGAGACATTGACAAGTATTGGGCATATCTGACCGCCAATGCCGAAGCTATCGGCGGCTCTCCCGGTTATTTGGGAATAACAAACAAATCGGACATGAAACCCGGTATGCTGGCTTATCAGGATTTGAGAGGTTCGGCCGATTATGAGAATGAAACGATTGCGGGACCCGACGGCATTATTACGCGGGAAAGATCGGATGACTATGCCAAATTATCGGATGGCGTCAGTCACAGCATTCCTGTGAGATTAAACTTTTCATGGGGTAATTTCAACTGGCAGACCAATATTCAGAACTCATGGGGCGGAATGACAACTTTCGGCGTGGACGGCGACCGTCAGAGTATCGGGTCCGACGATTTGATATGGGCACAGTTCGAATACGTCAACGACATGTTCGACCCGACTGAAAATCCGAACGGTAAATATCCGAGTATGATAGTATCAAATGCTTTTGGCATACCTTCCGATTTTTGGATGGTGTCTTCTTTCAGGTCTTATGTGCGGAACATGAGTTTTTCATACTCCTTTCCAAAAGCATGGCTGGACAAAACCAAACTTGGAATCGAGAAATTGGCGCTCAGTCTGACAGGCAACAATCTTTGGGATTTCTACAATCCCTATCCCTACAAATACAGAAATATGTATGATGCAGAGAATGAAGGTTATCCTACGTTGAGAACATGGTCATTGAGTGTCAATGCTTCATTCTAAATATTAAAGATCAATAATTTTGTAAATCAACAAGATATGAAAAATATAGAAAAAATATCAACAATAATGATTGTAGCGTTTGTTTGTTTGCTGGCGCTTCCGGCATGCAGCGATCAGTTTCTGGAAGAAAAAACCGACTATACCAAAACCCCTCCCGCCGAAGTTTTCGAAAGTCCGGATTTGGCAAATGCCGCTTATGCATATATTTACTACCGGATGTTCAGGAACTATGTAGACCCCATGTTCGCAGGAAATCTCGTATTGCGGCAAAACAACACCGGCGATTTGTGGCAGGCTACGGAAGAACAACCATGGAGAGCGGGTTCCCAGTACCGTGCAAACAATGATAAAAATACCAAAGCAGGGAATTTCTTTCCGAATCCTCCTTATTGGAACAATAATGCTGCCGATAATACCGATGCAGGGACCCTGTTCCCCAACATTTACTACGTCAACGAATTTATCCGGATGATAGACTTGGAAGGGCGTACAAGGTATGATGACAAAGCATTTTGGGACGGCTTGAAAGGACAAACGCTTTTTATACGGGCTTGGCTCTACTATGACGCCGTACGTTTCTTTGGAGGCGTGCCTTATTACAGCACAGACACGGATATGCCGGACGAGTCGGACCGTTCGCCCCGTTTATCGGCGCAGGAATGTTTTGACAGAGTTTGCGAAGACTTCGCGGAAGCGGCAACCTTATTGCCTGCAAGATGGGAAGGCGCGGACGACGGACGCTTTACTTCGGTAGCCGCCTTGGCAATGATAAGCCGGGTACGCCTGGCTGCTGCAAGCCCGGTATTCAACGCGAGTTGGGAAACCGGTACGAAGCGTTGGCAACAGGCATTGGATGCAAGTCTGGCTGCGGAAGAGGCTGCCCGTGCGGCGGGTTTTGGAGCCATCAGTTCGATAGACGCCTGGGATATGGCATTTTATGTGCCGGGAGCGGCCAATTCGGAAGCCATCATCAAGATGAATCAAAGCGACAATATCAATACCACTGCGTCGGACAGATTCAACAGATGGGAAGATCAAATTCGTCCGGGCATTGCGCGAAATACGGTAGGAGCGCAAACCGGAGGAGGAAAGATAGCCACAGAGCAAATAATGGCGGCATTCCCGATGGCAAACGGAAAACCGGCTGTAACTCAAACGCTCAATACAACTACTAACATGATGGAATATACTCCCGCCAACGGATACGATGACGTAAAATTCTATCGCAACAGAGATCCGCGCTTCTACCGCACGTTTGCCATTTCAGGCAGCGAATGGCCCGGAACAGGAACCCAGATTTGGATGTATGCTTACCGTTTTGACGATACTCCCGCCGGCAATTATCGCGTTGCTAACATTGGTCCCCGAAACGATATGGGAACGCGGGGAAGAGCCATTGTCTGGAAAATGTCAAATCCAAGCGTTCCTCAACTGCAGGAATCAAGGGGCGGTACGGATATTTTAGACTACCGTTTCGGAGAGTTATTATTGAATGTGGCGGAATGTTACGCCGCTTTGGGAAATACCGGACAGGCGACTAATTATTTGAATCAAGTCAGGAGCAGGGTAGGAGCGGGAAATGTTGACCTTGCGGATTTTCCGGCGCAAAGTCCCAAGTTCAGCGCCATCAAAGCCGTATTGAACGAGCGTTTGATAGAACTTGCCTACGAAGGAAAACGTCCCTGGGATTTGCGCCGCTGGTTATTGTATGAAGGTGGATCCGGTTTCGACCCGGTGATCAATGGAAATCTTACGGATCAATTCTTTAGACCGGAAGACATCAAGGATAAAGGCTGGAAACTCTACAATGGAAAACCCGACTTCAACGGTATCGCAAGACCCGAATATACATGGGACAATAATGTGCTTACCAGATTAGAGATGAATCGCATCTCCGGAACCGTATGGCTGACCAATAAGGTTTGGCTGTTGGATGCAGCAGCCCCGTATAATATCGAACCTTTTGATACCGACGGCAATCAAACTCACCCCTTGGTTACCAATCCGGATTATATAGCCATGGCGGCAACCCCAATTAAAAGGGAGATGAATGACGCTGAGAGAAATGCGGCGTTCGACAAACTCGAAGCATTTTATGCAAGCAGCGGATTGAAAACGGTATGGGCACATGACCTGCCTCCTCAACTGCTTAAATATGGCGTAAACATAGGAAGCAGTAATACGGACAGGAACTACCTGTTTTGTTGGCGGGGATGGTATGGCGTGTTCCCGGTTCATTACGATGTTTATATCCGTAATCAAAATGACTGGCTTAAGCAAACCGAAGGCTGGATGACTGAGAATGCCAATCCGGTTGTTGCAAATTCAGACCAGCAAAACGGGGAATACATCTATATTTCGGTAGAGGAATAAATTTTGCAATGTTCAAACTATCAGGCATATTCCCGGTTTCGGGATATGCCTGACAGTTTGGAAAAAACATTTTTTGCATCGCAGACCAAATTATTGTACAGTAAAGTTTAATTTTTTAATCATGAAACAAAAAATTTCAATCTTGCTTTTGAGTGCATGCTGTATTTTCACAAATGCACAGACAGTTAAGATCGACATCAATGAATCGAGTAGAAACAACATGGAGGAAGTTCTTGAGCCGGGATATACGCCATGGACTTTTGGACAGGTGCCTTCTGCCGAGATTACCGAATCGGGC
>JAITMT010000294.1 GCA_031277235.1 Tannerella sp. | reverse complement strand
CCGGCAATGTGCCAGTCCTCGCCATATTCGCCGCCGCCGCGAAGGTTTGCCTGCGCATAGATTCCGCCGTTTTCGAGGAACGGAATCCGCGACGTCGAAAATCCGGGATTCAGGCTGATATTGAAACCGCCGTAACCGTAGAGATAGACGGGGTTTGAGCCGTTTTTCTGCAAACCTTTTTTATAGGTCAGGAACATCGGGATTTTCGTGCCGTCCTTGCTCGGATAAAAGACCTGCTCGGTAACGTAGTCTTCGGCATTGAATTTCACGTCCGGCGCCAAATATTTTTCAGACTTATTATTCTCTAAATCAAAGGTATAGATTGTTGTCGGGAAAGTAAAGGAAGTGAAGGCATAGAACACTTCGCTGTCGTCCTTGTCGCCGCTGAAACCCACCGAGCCAAAAGTCGGGAAGTCAATCTCATAGAGCGTTTTACCCTCCAAATCGCACACAAAACTGTGGTCGGAAGCGTCTTTCATGTAAGTCGCGATGATTTTGCCGCCCACAAAACTCGTGCCGCTCAGCACATTGTCGCTTTCGGGGATAACATCCTTCCAGTCAGCCAGTTTCGGTTTATCCAAGGAAGATTTTGCCAGACGATATTTCGGCGCCTGATAGTTCGTGTAAAAATAAATCGAATCGCCGATGATTTCTCCCGGATTGTATTCATAATCAAAGTCTTCGGTCAGTTGTTGAAAGGGAGCGTTCGTTTTGCGCAAATCTTTCATAAACAGGTTATTACCTCTTCCTTCGCCCGATTCAAACACGAAAAGCGCCTTTTCGTCCTCGTCAACGTATGCCGTGTAAAAGCGTTTGGGATAGCTTTTGTTCTCATACACAAGCACATCCGCCGACTGGGGCGTGCCGAGTTTGTGATAATAGATTTTGTGATTTTCGTTTACGTTTGAAAATTCCTTTCCCGCTTCGGGCGCATCGTAGGCGCTGTAATAAAAACCGTCCTTTTGCCATGATGCACCGGTGAACTTCGCCCATTGGATGACATCGGTCGTTAATTCTCCGGTTGCCAGATCCATCACGTAAATTTCGCGCCAATCGCTGCCGCTTCGTGAAATCGTGTAGGCGAGGTATTTTCCGTCGTTGGAGAACGAAATACCTGATAATGCGACTGTTCCGTCTTCGGAAAGCGTATTCGGATCCAGCAGGATTTTCGCTTCGCCGTCCAGCGTCTCTTTTTCATACAGAACATTCTGATTCTGAAGACCATCGTTGTGGTAATAATAGTATTTTCCCGTTTTTTTATTTTTAAACGGAATGCCGAATTTTTCATAATCCGTCAAGTCCGTCAAACGCTGTTTCAGTTGTTCACGGAACGGTATTTTACTCAAATACGCCTGTGTAACAACGTTTTCCGCCTCCACCCAGTCGGCGACTTTCTGCGTCGTATCGTCTTCGAGCCAGCGATACGGGTCGGCAACCTGCGTCCCGAAATAATCATCCGTAACTTCCTGTTTATCAGCCACAGGATATTCCAATTTCACGTTTTTGGGACCGTTGTCATTGCAACCGCAAAATCCCGACAGTACAATTGCACTCATCATCATTTTTGTAATCTTCTTCATATCTATCTGATTATTAAATTATTATTTCTCTATTCTCCACCAGTCCACATCCATCCTGCCGCCATCGTTGTTAAGGACGGGACGGTTGCAAAACAGCCCCATCTTTGCGCCAATCCATTTGCCTTCACGTATTTTGAACGTTTTTCCCAAAGCGATAAAATTCTTTCCGTCAGGGCTGTAACTGAATTGGCAAGTGGCGTTTTTTGCTACTTCAACGCGCAAATAAATCGCAGAATCGGTCAAATGAATAGACTGGTTGGCAATTTCTTCGCTGCCTTTTTCCGCATTGATACACTCGTTTTGCGAAAGCACAAAGTCTTCGCCCGTGTATTCCAGTGACAGCAAAGCATAGTCTAATCCCATCATTATCAGTCCGCAACGTTCGTTTTGGATTCTTCTGTTGGGATGGAAAGCCAGTTTAGCCGTCGCGGAAAATTCATCGGCGGGCAATTTTTGCAGCAACAAATTCGGCACGTCCCACAGGTTCCTGTAATGTTCGGGCGTCGGCACGGAATACAGGCTTAAAACACCTTTCTCCCGATTCGCAAAATGCCACCAGTCCACCGGATTGGCATGCCATTGCCATTGCAAACCGAGTCCGGCGGCAGAAAATTCGTCGCTCTCTGCGGGCGTTTCAACCGGATACGTTTTGCCGACATCAGGCTTTTTCCCGGTCAGGACAGGCTCGCCGCAACCGTCGCCGTCGCGGTCTTCGCCGATAACGGGGAATCCGTTTTTCCAAACCATTGGCTGTAAATGTGTTACTCGACCGTAAGCACCTCCATCCTGAAAATGCACAAACCAGTCTTCACCCGTTTTCGTATCTATCCACGCACCCTGATGAGGTCCGTTAATCACTGTATTTCCCTGATTCATAACAACTTTACGTTCATATACGCCAAAAATATTTTTCGAGCGCAACACCGTTTGCCAGCCGGTCGCCACGCCGCCTGCTGGCGCAAAAATATAATAGTTGCCGTCGCGTTTGTAGAGTTTCGGTCCCTCGATGGTTTCGTCCTGTTCGTGTCCGTCGTAAACAGTTTTACTTTCGCCGATTGTTTTTGTCCCGTCAGGCGTTAATTGCGTGATTGCCAGCAGACTTTTGATGCCTGCACGACTGCCTGCGTAAGCGTGAACGAGATAAACTTTACCGTCGTCGTCCCAAAACGGACAGGGGTCAATCAGCCCTTTGCCCGCCTTGACCAGAACAGGTTTTTCCCATTCGCCCGCCGGATTTTGGGTTTTAACCCTGAAAATTCCAAAATCGGGATCGCCGTAGTAGATATAAAATTCTCCGTCGTGAAAACGGATGGAAGGTGCCCACACGCCGTTGCCATGCTGCACTTTGGAAAAAATGGAATCAGGCTCCAACCGTTTAATTGCGTGATTGACAAGTCTCCAATTCACCAAATCCCGGGAATGCAAAACCGGCAACGCCGGAATGCAATTGAAACTCGAAGCCGTCATGTAATAATCGTCCCCGACGCGACAAACATCCGGGTCGGAATAATCGGCAAAAAGCACAGGATTTTTATACATTCCATTACCCAAATCCGCTACCCAAACTTTTGAAATATATTGATTTACAGTATCTTGCGAGTTTGAAGAAAAAGCATGCATAAAAAACAGTGCAACCGAAAAAATCATCGCCTTTTTCATCATCTTTTATTGTATTTTGCTACAAATGTACGTAAAATATTTGAACTGCACACAGACACGGATAAAAATATGTGAAAAAAACTAAAAATAAGCGGTAAAAACATAAATTATGCTAAAATATTTGTTTAATTCATTTTTCTTTCCTTAATTTGCATCCGAAATTGTTTAATTTATTAATTATAAAAACGTAGAAAAAATGAAAAAATTGATTTTAGGCGTGGCGGTAGTATTCGCAATGAGTTCATTAAGCGTATTTGCACAAGATACAAAAACTGCGAAAAAAGAAACTGCAAAGACAGAACAATGTTGCACAAAAGATGCTAAAGCAACGGCAAGTGCCGACAGCAAGGTTTGCACGCAAGCAACTAAAGCAACAGCAAGCGCCGACAGTAAAACCTGTTGCGCAAAAGACGCTAAAGCAACCGCAAGCGCCGACGGCAAAACCTGCTGCACGAAAGATGCGAAGGACGCCAAGGCAACAGCAAGCGCCGACAGCAAAACTTGCTGCGCAAAGGACGCTAAAGCAACTGAAACAAAGGTTGTTGCCGATAAAAAATAAGTTCTTTCTTTCAGACAAAATGAAAAAATGCTTCGGGAAAACTGAAAACTTCCGAAGCATTTTATGTTTGATTATTAACTGATTAACACATAAAAAACAATGGAAAAACCTTATGTAATAGGTATAGACATCGGCGGCACAAACACTGTTTTCGGAGTGGTGGACGCCAGAGGAGTTATTTTGCATAACGATTCTATTAAGGATACCGGAAAATATGTAGATATTAACGAATACATCAAAGTCCTTTCGGACGGATTGAAGAGAGTAATCGAAAAAGCCGGCGGACCGGGCAAAATAAAAGGCATCGGCGTAGGCGCTCCCAACGGCAACTATTTTACGGGTTGCATTGAATTTGCGCCCAATTTGCCATGGAAAGGCACCGTTCCCCTCGCGCAACTGATCAGCGAAGCAACTTATAACATCCCCGTAACGCTCACCAACGACGCCAACGCGGCTGCAATCGGCGAAATGACCTACGGCGCAGCACGCGGAATGAAAGATTTTATTGAAATCACGCTGGGCACGGGCGTCGGCAGCGGAATTGTCATCGGCGGCACGCTCGTTTACGGACACGACGGTTTTGCAGGAGAATTAGGACACGTGCGAGTCAAGGAGAACGGACGCCTGTGCGGTTGCGGACTGAAAGGTTGTCTGGAAACTTACTGCTCGGCGACCGGCGTAGCGCGCACTGCGCGCGAAATGCTGGGTACACGCTCCGATAAAAG
>JAITMT010000225.1 GCA_031277235.1 Tannerella sp. | reverse complement strand
GTTATTTTTAGGCGTATAGGTCAAAAAGGAGTCTATTTTTTAGAACATATTCTCTATAGGTCAAAAAGGAGTCTGAAAATTTCAACAGATTTTTGCTGTTGAAAAATTGTCTTATACTTTTGCCCTGTCAAATCAAAACGGAAACGGGCACTGCCGGGGAGCAACCCGTCAGGGATAGATTTGATCTTATACAAATTGTAGAAGAAGGACTGTCATACCGGCAGTCCTTTTTTCTATAATTTGGTAAGTTTATGCCTTCAAAAACCCGTCTATAAAGCGTTTGCGATTTTCTTTGGACATTCCGCCGTGGTTTCTCAAACTGTTTTTCAATGCTGTAAAAGTGCCCTCCAAAGCGTTGTTTGTATTCGGCATTTTAAAACTGACCTTCTCAAAAACAAACAGATACGGTAAATGTTTTTTGATACTCAACCATGCGCTGCGCAACTTCTTGTGCGTAAAATGACTTTTGCCTGTTTTTTCATCTTTTGTGCGTTCCTTCAAAAATGGAATCCATTTGTCTTCCCATTTTTGGAAAGATTCAATAAATTCATTTTCAGTCAGTTTTGTAATGTTTTTCACAGGAATCCATAACTCTTTGCCTGCCTGCAGTTTCGGATTCCGGGTCAAATACCTCCTGATGAGGCTCACAAAATGATACTGGCACATTTGGACGGAAAAGACTGAATATTGCTTGAAAATACCCTTGAATCCGTCACAGACAATGCCCCATATTTGATAGCCTTTCGACAGAATAAAATCTGTACATTCCCGATAATCAATCAATCTTTCATGTCTGACATATTTACGGCACAGAATTTTCCCCGTCAAAAAATCTTTTACAACAGTCACGCCCCAGTCTCTGCCAAAATAAGTTGTATCCATCAGAACTGTCCCGCAGCGGGGAAAATCTTTGCACTCGAAATTTTCCACTACCGGTCGCAGACGGCGTTTGACGGTGCTTTCACTTACGGAATATTGCACGGCAAGTTCCCTGACCGTCTGTTTATTTTGACTGTACTGCCGCCACAGTTCTGACGGATCCAGCCGCTCGCCGCCCAAAAACTGTTTGCCGCAGACATGACATTTATAACGTTGTTTCCCGTTTCGCCAACCGTTTTTTTTCGTTACCGGAGAATTACAATAAAAGCACTTTTTTTATTCATAACCTTTGATTTCGTGCAAAGGTAGGGTTTATCAACGATTCGGAAGATTTTAGACTCCTTTTTGACCTATAAGTCCAATTTTTATTTTATGAAATATTTTATTTTATTTCTCACAGCCCTGTTATTCGCAGGAATGACGGCATGTGGAGATTCGACAGACGGTTTGTTGGGGGATATTTCTCCCGATACCGAATCGCAAGTTATCGAAAAGGAAATC
This sequence comes from Tannerella sp., assembly GCA_031277235.1. Lineage (GTDB taxonomy): Bacteria > Bacteroidota > Bacteroidia > Bacteroidales > Tannerellaceae > Tannerella. The sequence continues at coordinate 15,042 of JAITMT010000225.1, read as the reverse complement.
GACGGCATTGCTTTCAAGTTTTGTCTGTTGAACAGGCAGGGAGAACCGGCTACGGTATTCAATGAGGGGGATAATATTGTTTTCAGTTTTTCTTTTAAGAATAATTTAAAAGATAATATTTCTATTCCTACTCAATTTATCAATGAAAACTTCTATCGGGTATATGGAAATAACAATACCGACATGGGTAAAGCATGGACAGGGACCTGGTGTCTTTTTGTAATGCAAACAAAGATCATAGAACTACCTGCTCACGAAACGAAAGAATTAAACTGTCCCTGGCTGTATTCTGAAGTTTTTAAGGTTGATTATCCTTTGTGTAAAGGGGGAGACAATAATCCCCTGTCAAAAGGAGAGTATTTTACCTCCTTACATTTTGATTTCGTCTATACTGTAGATGGAAAACAGAAAAGTATAGAAAATGTAAATTTAAACATTAATTTCAAAATTCAATAAAAATGAAAAAGTCAATATTTATTTTGATCATACTTTGTATGACGGCAGCAGCAAGTAACGCCCAATTTTTCATCGAAGGCAATTTGGGTGTGAATTACAGTAGCGGTAAGAACGAGAGTGGGGATATTTTGACTGCTAAATCTTCCGGTTTCGGCATTACTGTTTCACCGAAAGTGGGATATTGGTTAAATGATCGTATGGCGGTAGGAATAGGAATATCCTATGGAACACAAAATGCGAAAAACGGAGAGGGACAGGAAGAGCAGTTGACAAAAATTGCTAACCCGCAATTTGAACTTTCTGTTTTTGGACGTTATCAACTGTTTCGTAAGGAAAAATTTGCCATACTTGCCGAATGTTCCATGGGCATGCGTAAAATAGGCAACAAAATACAATCCAATTCGACTACTACAAGCACAACAACAAACGCCATTTTCATCAGTGCATATCCTATACTTGAATATGATTTGACTGAAAGATTGGGTATTATAGCAATATGTGATTTTTTTGGTTTGGGCTATTCTTATAGCATGCAGAAATATGGTGGCAGTGAGAATTCAGGCCATTTTTTCAATCTTATCACAGGAACGTCGCTTTTCAATCCGCTACGCGCGGGTTTTATTTATAAATTTTAACTGTTTTCTAAAAAAATTATAACATTTTAATCGTTTAAGGATATGAAAAATCTTTTATTTTTGTTCCTATTTTCAGGAATTTATTTTCCTGTATTCAGTCAGTCGTCACAGACTGTTAACAATAGTGCGTCATTTGGTGGAGTTAATTGTAATAATCCGAATGACCTGGTACCAGTATATAGTTTTCAACACTACTCATCAACAGTAGTGGGTAATTTGAGTGGCGTAAGCGGTGGAGAAATTGGGCGAGGCTTTTGGGTTTTTGATATGGATAATATACCTTTATCTGTTTTTGACGGTATAACGGCAGTTACATTGATATTTAATTCCGGAAATGGGTCGCCTTACAATCAATCTGTAAAAATAAGTTTATTCACACTTCCAATACCAAGTATGTCTTCTCATGCTTCAGATGTATATTCTTATTTTGGTAACAGTAGTATGAATACGTTACTTGCTACGAAAAGTTTTACAACTAACGAATCAAACATTTCGGTATCTATTAATAAAGATACAGTTGCCGAATATCGTCGCAACAATCTACCCCTGGCCATTTCATTACGGCATTCTTCCGAAAATACCAGTGGCGTTTATCTATCGGACGCCAGGCTTGTAATAACCTATACGCAGCAATCACCTCCCTCTGCCCCGACAAATGTAATAGCCGGTAATATAACAACGACAGGATGTACATTGTCCTGGGGTGCATCATCAGGATCGCCAACCAAGTATCAAGTGTATGATAATAAGAGCACCCTTATAAAAGACAATATACCATCATCAAGTACAAGTACTGCGCTTACACTGAATCCGAATACCCAATACAGTCTTACGGTCGTAGCTGTAAATGCTACCGGTACATCACCCCACAGTACACCACCTGTAACGGTTATCACGCCGATGATTCCGCCTGTTATCACCGGTCCCTCCACCGCCTGTTCCGGTTCTACTGTTACTTTCACCGTATCCGATGCTCCAGCCGGTTTTACTTGGGGATGCAGCAGGACCCTGACTCCGATTTCGACCTCGGGCAATTCCGGTACTTTTCAGGTTATTTCGGCCGGAGCAACCTGGGTATCAATCAATGCAGGCAGTACGGAAGTGGTAAGAAAGAATCTGTTTGTGGGCAACACCCTGTCCATAACCGGTCCGGATCTCATAGCCAATAATTCCGCCGGTTCCTATTTTCCCGAATTCTCCTGTTCTCCTGCATCGGGTACTTTTTACTGGACACTCAGCCAGTCAGGGTCACCGGCGCTACCGCAGACCGGAAAAACGTTCAGCAACACACAATCCCTGGTCATTAAGGCAACACCGGGAACAGCGGCATACACCTATGTCCTGGAAGTTGCATTCGGAAATACGACTGTAACAAAATACATCGGCATTAACGCGGGAACATTAACAATGGTTGCCATGATAGAACAGAAACTCTCTCCCAACCCTGCATCCTCAAATGTTACTGTTGATGTTATTGACAACAGTATTGATCCGGCAAGCAGGACAGTACCGGTTTATACAATACAAATCATAAACATGTCGGGGACTGCGGTATATAGCGAAAAACAGCAAGGCAATAAATTCAATATATCCACATCGTCATTTCCGAATGGCATTTACAAAGTCATCGTTTCCGACGGTGAAAACACCGCACAGGAAACATTAATTATTAAACATTGAAAAAGCAAAAATCCCTATCCTAACTCTAACAGGGTTCCGACCCCTGTTAGAGTTTAAAAAAAAGCAATTACTAATTTTTTTAAAAATAAAAATCTTATGAGTATCAACAACCAACTCAGCATCGAGATACCCGCAAGCGTAATCGCGGAGGTATCCCAAAAATTGCAGGAATGCAAAACAGCGCTGGCGCCCTATCTGATGGCGTTGACGGTGGAACAGAAACAGAGCCTGTTCAAAATGGGCGACAAAACCGTCGCCACGGTACAGAAGGTGAAATCCTATCTGGACACGAATCCCGAATTTGCACCCGCGTACATGGACGTGACGGAATTTGCGAAGGACGAAGCGGTCGCCGTGTCGCTCGATCCGCTGCAAAACCTCGCCTCCCAACTTGCCTCCGACCTTTCGGACACCGCTACTCTTGCCGGCAGCGAGGCGCTCGTTGCGGCAATGCTGTATTACGGAAGCGTCAAGGAAGCCGCCTCGAAAGGCGTTGCCACCGCAGGTCCCGTTTACGAAGACCTGAAAACGCGGTTTAGCAGGAAACCCTACAAACCGCGTATCGGCGAAACGCAATAATTTTGTAATTTTGAGGTCCCGTCCAATGTGAATTGGGCGGGATATTTTTTTGATCATTAAATCATTACGGACGTGACCCGCAATCCCCGAATCATACGGGAGATGCTGAAACAAGTTCAGCATGACGTACTCTTTTTTCAAATCTCATCCTTTTATACTCAAAATTGAGACTTTTTCAATGAAATTTCATCCTTTTTGTCTCAAATTTAAGTTTTTTTGACTGAAATTTCACTCTTTTACACTCAAATTTGAGTCTTTTTCAATGAAATTTGAATGTTTTTATATGAAATTTGAGACTTTTACACTGAAATTTCATTCTTTTTCATGCTTGGGATTTAGAAATTTGCACAAAAGTCAGAAAAAAAATTATAAAAAATTGATTGCCGCCAAAGACGAACAAATCGCCTTGCTCAAATCCTTGCTGCAAAAGCAAAAACTTAGGCTTTCACGCAGCGTATCAAGACTTTCCGGATATCCTGTAAGGTGGTGGCAAACAGATAGATATCGCCGCCATCCCGGATTTTCAGGCGTTTTTTCAGCGCTTCGGCGGAGAGGGGAAAATTGCGGACGGTGATGTTGGCTTTGGCGACGGCGGCTGTCAATTCCTTACAGGCTTGATTGTGAAAGGGATACATTTCTATTACCTGAAATATTCTACCGGGAAAATCGCGCATTGCCTCGTCCGAAGTGTAGAGATGGCTGCCCGGATGCAGTTTCTCGAGATTCAATTGCCGGGCAACAGACTTGTAGGCGCCTGCCTTCAGGATGGAAGCGTTGGGTTCGTAGAGATATTTTTTGATTTCCGAAGTGCAGCGGATTTCCGCCGTTTTTTCCTCATTCCAAAAATAGGTGAAAGTTTGTTCCGATTTGTCGGATAAATAGTTGATGCAAAATATTTTAACGGAAATATTTTCCCGGTTTTCCGCTATTGCAATCACTTCCTTGCAATCGTTGCGGACGGAAACGATGTGGATTTCGGAAATTCCCGGAAGTTTCTCCACGATGTGGCTGATATCCAGCATCGGCGAGAGTTTGACGATGATTTTGTCCGCAATTTTCCGCAAGTCCGACCATATTTTGGACAAGTCGGGTTCGCAGTCTTCCAGTGCGTACAGGCGTTTGTTGGCGGCGTTTCTCCGTGAAGGATCGAGGTATAGTGTGTAGTTTTTAGTGTTTAGAGTGTAGTTGAATTTCCCTTCATGGGAGGGGTAGGGGTGGTTTATAAAGATTTGACTGTCAGCGTTTATGACTTTGATATTGTTGGCTTGCAGGATTTGGAAATTATGGGACGCCGCTTCGCAATATTTCTTATTTCGCTCTATATAAACGACTTGCTTGGCTTTTTGGGCGAAATAATACGTGTCCACGCCCAAACCTCCCGTCAGGTCGTAAACGGTATCTTCCTCATTGACAAATCGTTGTTTGTAGTGCGCCGTCAGTTCGGACGAGCACTGTTCGGCGGCTGTGACGGAGGGGAAAAACAAATCGGGATTGTCATGCCATTCCGGCAATTTTTCCCGGATAACCCTGCGCGCCGCGATTTGCTCCGCCGCCGGTTTGACGTCAACATCCTTATAGCGCGAAGCATTGAGTATTAATGTATTTACGTCGTCGCCGGCATGTTCGACCACAAACTTTTTAAAAACTTCGTTGCATTGCATGGATGCAAATGTAGTGAATTTTTGTGTTTTTTATAAAAAAAAATGAATTTGTTTCGGGGTAACAGCGTCAAAAAAAAGGAATTGGTAATGTTGTATGGATTTTACTGTTGTTTTCATTCCGGAATTTCCCCTCTTGGGAGGGAGATGCGAAGCGGTCGGGTTACGGGTAGGAAAAAAACGTAAAAGTATTTATCAATTTATTTTTTATGACTATGCTCCATCCGGCTGAAAAATTCAAACAAAGCCCTATGATTGTCTTTTGAAATGCTTACATGACTGCCGCCTACCTCGACAAATTCAACCGGTAAATCTAATTTCTGCGCCTCGGCATAAAACCGGAAGGAATTTTCAATCGGCACGATGTTGTCGTCCACGCCATGTTCTATAAATATCGGAACTTTGCCCATTTGAGGCAGCAAATCAATGGGCGATTCGTTGATATCTTCTAAAATTGTAACGGGACCCGATACGGCACAACCGGCGTATCTGTTTGGCGTGGCTGCAAGTTGCAATAAAGCCCTCCTGCCCCCTTCACAATCTCCTGTTATAAATATTCTTTTGCCGTCAATCAATCCTTCAGAACTCAACCGGTCAATGATGGCTGTAATTTCTTGTTCGGTTTTATCGTCCGAATACTTCTTTCCTCCGGCATAAATCCAGGCTACCGCAAACCCGTATTCATCCGCAAGCGCATTATCGGTCTCTATCTGGTCGAGATTGCTTGTGTACCAATCTTCTATCATCGAATTTCCTTCCAAGCCCGATGGAACGATAATAACCAGAGGAACTTTCTGCTGCCTGTTTCCGGTATGAAAAATAAAAATTCCGGGATCGTTATTTTCATCCGTATAAGTCATCAGTTGCGTCAGGACATCTTTTTGAAGCATCCTGTTTAAGGAATATCCCCAAAACACCCTGTTTCGATTGAGGAAACGTGTTTCGCCCGGCGAATTGGAATCTCCGGGCTTGCCGTTCAAATAATCTACTCTTTGCATGGCTGCGGTCAGATCATTGATATACAGACTGTCCTGATTGACGGTAGCAACAGCCGCTTTCATTTTTTTCACAAATCCGGGATAATCCCCTTTATAAATCATCTCTTCAAGTTTTTCCCCGCCAACAGTGAGAATCGTTTTGTAAAATCCGGCTTCGAGTTTTTTAAGGTCTGAAACGGCAAAAGGTTGACCGTTCGTATTTTGATTGTCAAAAGAGCCGCCGGCAACGGTTTCACCCTTATCATTCCTGATTTCAACCTTTCCGCTCGAATAGGGTCCGGCATAAACTTCAAGCGAATGGTTGATGATCGGATTAACCGCAAAATCCGCTGCATAGTTGACCCGGAATATTCTTTGGGCTTCCCGGCGCGACGTCAGGACGGTAATCAAATCCCATGAACGCATATTTGTTCCCCTGTTGATTTTTACGGACAGGATATTTTCGCCTTTCTTCAGCGAAACATTGATAAACCGGTTGCCCGCCTTATTGATATTGTACTTGACTCTTTCTTCCACCAATTTTTCTCCGTTAAGCCACATCGCATAACTGTAAGAACCGTCAGCGATAAGTGTAACTTCTTGTTTTTCTGCTGAATAAATCCGGGTAACCAGATAAAAATTACTCTTTTTGGGAGCGTTTTTCCAAACATATTCGAATAATCTTACCGGCGGAGGCGATTCCATCAAAAACACATTTACGCCTTTTTTTTGCAGTTTTTCGAGAGCGGCTTCGTCAACAGCACCTTCCTTGATTCCATACCGTTTCAGGTCTTTGCGGAAAAATGTTTTGGCAGGGTCTGTAAAAAGGGGCTGAAACTCAAACGGACCAATCGCTATCCAGTTTTTTATCTCGATAATAGAATCCGCCGGTTCGGCAGGGATGGTTACCGGACATAAACCGGAAAGGGTAATCTTCACTTCTTTCGGCTTGCTGCAGCAGCAAAGCGCTAAAGTAAGGCAAATTCCCGATACAGTTTTAAATACTTTCTTCATTTTGACTTTTTTATCAATGGTTTGAGACAATAATAACAGGCGGTAAAAGCGACACTGCCGATAAAGAGGCACCAGATGAAGACAATCCATCCGAATATCCCCATCGGCGCCATCGCAGATAAACGGGTTATTACCACGGCAATTGCGGCTAAATTTAATCCTGCAATCACTGCCGGACCGATCAATCCATGGATGGATATTGTTGTGCCGCCGTCTTTGGGCGTTACCCGGAAACGGATGTTTTTGTTGAAAAGGAATGCCGGCAGAGCCGTCAGATAGATGAACGACTTGATAACCGAATAAACCTCGTCCATCATAAAATTTATGCGTTTTTTACTGATCACTTCCAGCAGCAGGCGCGTGACTCCGAAGTAGAGAAGCATTCCTGCAACGATGGGAGGATAGGGTTCAATGGGCATAATCCCGAATAAAAAGAAAAAAGCGGGGAAAAGGTAATAGACAATTCTAACGCCCCCCTCGAAAAAATGGCTGACCGACGAGAAATAGAAAAGCCGCTGCATGAAACTGAGTCCCTTTTGAAACAGCGGATTGTGCGACCGCAATATCTGGAATGCTCCTTTTCCCCAGCGCAGCCGCTGCACGAAATATTCGGATACGGTTGCGGGAGCAAGCCCGTAAGCCAGGGGTTCGTCCACATAGACGGTTTTCCAGCCTTTGCCGTGCAGCAGCATACTTGCAAGAACATCTTCGGTAACGCTGTCCGTCGGGAAACCGCCGATGGATTGGATGGCTTCCCGGCGCAAGAGCGCGTTGGTGCCGATCCAGTATGCCGCATTCCAGTTGTTCCGTGCCGGAAGGACTAAGTGCATGAACGTGTCCTGGTCGGAATAGATTTCCTTTTTGGAGATGCGCCGATGCTGGAAACTGCCGGTATTGTAATAATGCTGAGGCGATTGCGCCACCGCCACCTTTCCGTCGTTAAAGAATGCTGCCAGCCGCGTTAAAAACTCCCTTTCGGGACGGAAGTCCGCGTCCAAAACGGCGATCAGTTCTCCCTGCGTATGCTGCAGGGCATTGTTCAGATTGCCGGCTTTGGCGCCCGCGTTGTTTTCTCTGGCAAAATAGCCCGCGCCAAGCGTTTTTGCCAGCGATTTCATTTCCGGACGGTTGCCGTCGTCCAGTAAAAAGGTTTGATGGGGGTAATCCATGTTGATGCAATGCTTCAGGGTGGTTTCGAGCATTTCGCAACTTTCGCTGTAGGTCGGAACAAACACATCAATCGAAAACGGTTTTTCACTTTCATCAAGCGCCAGAGGACAAGGCTTCCGCCAAAGGGAAATTACAAACACGATCGCCGAAAAACACATGATGACATCAACCCAAAGAAAAATGACCGAGACAATGAGTTGGTCATAATTCAATGAATATGAATATCTCCATACAAGATATAACAATGTCAGCAATATATGGATGACTGTGGCAGATCTGTAAATTATTGATTTCATGCTCAACTCAAAAAAAATTCCTGTAATGAGACCATAAAAGTTAAACTATTCATCTGAAAATTGTTTGTTTTACAAACTAACCGAACAAAACATAATCTATTATTTTCCAATTCCCATTCTTTTTGCCATAAATAATATAATATCCTGATGGACCGTATATTCCAAATTCATCCGCCTCGCTGAACATTAGAGCCAGGTAAATCATAGCCTTAGTGCCATCGTGGCCTATTCCGGGTCTTGATACAACAATCATCATTGTTTTACCGAACAATTGTTTCAATTTCTCAGATTGATCCCTATCTTCTAAATGGGAGTCTAAAATCTGATGGACTTTTTCCAATGAGGCAAACTGTACTTGATAATCCTCAAAATCAATTGTATCAATTTCAATGGGAGATTTGTTTTTTTGTAAAAAATCATTGTATAATTCTCTATCAACTAAATTGTTATAATGAGTGATATGTTCGTAATTGTGGGATTCCTCTACACTTGATCCTCCCATAGCTGTTTTTAACAAACCTGTTCCAAGACTTACAATTCCATTAATTTTATATTTTTTTGGGGATGTATTATCGGCATTAAGTTCAACAAAGACTCCGGTTTCAATCGCATTTTTAATGATGGTATCTTCCGATTTTTTTAAGTCTTCCAACTTTTCGGAATCAGTCACTTCTTGGGAATTAACAGGAAGGACCCATAAACCGAATAAAAAAATTCCTGAAATTATTCTTTTTGCTTTCATATTTTATATGAGTAAATTTTCCGCACTATTCCATAAACAAAACTTTAACTTTTCAACTTTCAACTCAAAAATTTCCTGTAATGAGATGAAATTGAATATTTTACTCTTTTTCTGTCATTTTCTTGGCTCCTCTCTCCGTTTTGAGCACTTCTTCAAGTTCCTCTGCTGCCTTAAGATCGTCAAACAGTTTGAGTCTTTTCAATCGCTCTTTATAATCTGAAGGCGGTTTCGTTAATCCATCCTTTTCGGCTTGTTTTCGCATTTTTACAAGTTCCGGATCCTTAAAAGCATACGGATTGAAAGAAATATCCAATACTTTCAAACCTTTGATCAAGTCAAATAATTTCCGGGAAAAAAATACAGGATTTCGATTCTCCTCCGTATCACTCCGTGCTTCCCTGTATTCTTCAAACGTAGGTGGATTTTCATAGCTTATGACTATGTAATAATCTTTCAACGGACTGGGCTCCTTATCCATTTGCCGGATGCCCAAACTCAATCCTACTACTCTGGCAGATCTGCCGCCCGGCATCAGTAGATAATGACCTTCCACAATATAAAGCACCGGGTATTCCAATTCCTTGAGAACTTCGCCTACGGTTTTGCCTATGTATTGATCACTGCGTTTGGTATAGTTGTACTCCAGATATTGCAGGGTATCTCCGTCGAACGTTGCTGCCGGTTTATACGGCTTTTGTTCCTGCGCCCACAACGCTCCTGCGGACAGGAGGATAAACAGGGCGGATAAAATAACATTTTTTCTTTTCATATTTATGAATCTATTTTTAATGTATAAAACCGTTTGCGCTATCTCAGAAACAACTTTTCAACTTTCAACTCAAAAATTTCCTGTAATGAGATGAAATTAACCTTAATAATTTACTTGTTAAGAGGTTGCTTTTCTGCTTTAATGATCTTTCGCCACTTCGCTTTTTCGGATTCTATAACTTTCGCGGATCGTTCTACCAATTCCTCTATGGTTTGCGAATTTTCAAGGATTTTGCGGCGATCTTGAAATAATGAATTATTTGATTCAATCCTTCCCAATTTATAATCCTTTAACAGTTCGCGCAATTGAGGAGTCCAGTAAGAATAGTGTGTTCTCCCTCTGTTCCTTTCGTCGCCGTCAAGTGCATTTACAAAGTTTTCTGCATCTACAGGAGTTGGCAAACCTATCCTGATGTAGTAATCTTTTGAATAATCTCCTTCCTCGCCGCCATTCCCAACCTTGCGAATCACTAAATTCATGGCGACTATATCAATGTTATTGCCGGAAGATCTGGGCTGCATCATTAGATAACTGACATAAACGATGGGCAGTTCCAAATCGTTAAAAAGTTCTTCCGCCGGTTTATTCAGATACTGATCACTGCGAATGGTGAAATTGTAATCCAGATAACGGATGGTATCGTTGTGAAATAATTTGAATGGGCGGTATGGCAGGTCGTTGTCCTGCGCCCGGGTGTGTTCGCATACGAATACGATGGCGAACATGAATAAAAATAATTTAATTGTTTTCATATTTTATACGAGTAAATTTTCCGCACTATTCCATAAATAAAACTCCAACTTTTCAACTTTCAACTCAAAAATTTCCTGTAATGAGATGAAATTAAAATTACTCTGTCATTTCACTTGGTTAATACGTTGCTTTTCAGCCCGATTAATTTTCCGCCACTTCGTTTTTTCGACTTCCATGACCTTCGATAACCGCTCTACCAACTCTTTGTAAGTTTGTGTATTTTCAAGTATTTCGCGGCGCTCTTGAAATAATTTATCATTTGAAGAAATACTTTTTATTACATAATCCTTTAACAGTTCGCGTAATTGAGGAGTCCAGTAGTAATAGGGAAGCGGCTCTTTGTTCCTTTCGTCAGTGTAAAGTGCCTTTGCAAAGTCTTCATCCGTCACAGGACTTAGACGTATCTCAATGTAATAATCCTTTGAATAATCAAATTCATTACCACCGTCTCCAACCTTATGGAGCACTAAGTTCATACCAAAAATATCAACTTCTGAGCCTCCTTTGGGAGCAAACAGTAAATAACTGACATAAACTATGGGAAGTTCCAAATCGTTGAAAAACGCTCCTGCCGGTTTATTGACATACTGATCGCTACGAATGGTGAAATTGTAATCCAGATAACGGATGGTATCGTTGTGAAATAATTTGAATGGGCGGTATGGCAGGTCGTTGTCCTGCGCCCGGGTGTGTTCGCATACGAATATGATGGCGAACATGAATAAAAATAATTTAATTGTTTTCATATTTATGAACATTTTTTTAATGTATAAAACCGTTTGCGCTATCTCGGAAACAACTTTTCAACTTCCAACTCAAAAATTTCCTGTAATGAGATGAATCATTTCACTGTTTTTTTGTCTGTTTTTCAGCCCGATTAATTTTCCGCCACTTCGTTTTTTCGGATTCAATGATTTTTCTCAATTGTTTCCATTTTTCCGTGGTATAATTTTCGCGTAGTTTGCGACGATCTGAAAATAAACAGTCATTGGCTTCTACTCCTTTAAGTTTAGAATCTTTTAACAATTCATACAGTTGAGGAGTCCAGTAGTAATAATCATTTCTTTCTTTATTCCTTTCGTCGCCATCAAGTGCATCTACAAAGTTTTTTGCATCTACAGGAGTTTGCAAGCCTATCCTGATGTAGTAATCCTTTGAATAATCACCGTCATCGCCGCCATTTCCAATCTTACGAAACACTAAATTCATGGCGACTATATCAATGTCATTGCCGGAAGATCCGGGTTGCATCATTAGATAACAGACATAGACTATGGGAAGTTCCAAATCGTTGAAAAACGCTCCTGCCGGTTTATTGACATACTGATCGCTGCGAATGGTGAAATTGTAATCCAGATAACGGATGGTATCGTTATGGAATGATTTGAACGGGCGGTATGGCAGGTCGTCGTCCTGCGCCCGGGTGTGTCCGCATACGAATACGATGGCGAACATGAATAAAAATAATTTAATTGTTTTCATATTTATGGACATTTTTTTGGTAAATAATTTTTTCCAATTTCTCCGCCTTCGGTTTTTTGCTCCTTGAAGTCGGTTTTTCCCGGTTCCTTTTTGGAAATTTTCAGACCGGTATGATAGTGATCCAATACATAGGATAAGGCATACGAATTGGCGTCATGAATAGAGTAACCCTGTGTTCTCAGATTATTGTATGCTGCAGTATAGGTACTCGCAAATATTGAATTTGTTTGAAAATCAGCTCCTGAAGATTGAAAGAAAGAACTATTCAACGAATTGGTCGGGTCGCAAAAAGCTTTTAATGCATCCCTGTCCTGCACATAAATCATGTATTCCGAACCGTCGGCGCCCAATATCACGGAACCCTGAATATTCAGCGCTCTAACGAGAGATCCGGACTTTCCCGTATTTCCTTTGTACGCATCGGCAAGCGCTATTGCGTCTGCCGGAGATGGAGACATAAGATGTCCGGAACCGCCGGGGTGAGTATGCGCCAACAGGTAAGTATTATTGGTATAACCTCCATTAACATAGGTAGCCCCCCCATTTACAATATATGGATTATTAGGAATAGTGGTATAATTATTACTCAGATTAAGAAGCGTATATTGGCTACCATCTTTATTAACTACCAATCCATATTCATTGGAGGAGTTTTTCGCATGATTCCTCAACAGATCAACATTGGATTTAACTTGGGCAGCACCTCCAGAAGTTGAATTTAAGACGCTATTTGCTGTTGTACTGTTTGCCGCTGCACTTGGCGGGCAATCGGTTCTTGTTCCGGGAGATTTAGGGGTACTACCTCCATTACCGCCGGTATTATTGGGGTTATATTCTCCCGGATCCAAACCATTCGATCCATCATCGCATACTTGGACGGTAATGTACCCGTAAGTTGTCGTGCAATGGGTACCGTTATAGGTAATGTTTGTCAGTACTCCATTCATTTCAGTTCCAAAATAAAGATCGGTACAGTTCTGTATTGCAACATAAATAGTTTCATAATGACATGAAGTTGACCGGAGTTCCACATCAATCGAACCGCTTTCATCCACGGCAGAAACGGACGCCACGATTTTTCCCTTTTCATAGACCCATCCGTTGGCAAAACTGCCGTCCAGATTGTGATACAAAATGGTTCCACCGAACTTTTTGGCGCGATACAGATAGGAAGATTCCAGAAAAGGCTTGAGTTTGCTTTCTTCCAGCCATTCCACATCTGCCATCATCGTCATCAGGAAGGCTACCGTGTCTTTGGTGCTCTTGTTGATGCGAAACACCAAATGCGTGTAACTTTGCAGGTAGTTCGGATCTTTCGTTTCGTCATACTTTTTCATACAGTCTTCGTCATAAAAACCAATTCTTCCATACGACATTAAATTCACTTCAACCATTTTATACTTTTTGTCCTGCAAGGTATAGACAGTTTCCCAGTCCGGCGTCATCACCAATTTGCCCTTCCCGTCCGAAGAACGCAAAACGATTTCATCCGGTCTGTCTGCATACCATGCTTTCACCTGTTCAATGGTCTGCGTTTCTTCGTTGTCCGAAAAAGGTAAATCCAATTCTTCTTTCACGCAGGCATAGAACACAATCAATAATAGCGGTGCAAATATCGCTATTATTTTTGTCAATTTGCTTTTCTTTTTTAAAAAATTTTTCATTTTTTGCTTTCTTTTTAATTCATACATTTGCTATTTATCTCATTACAGGAAATTTCACGGTGATTCCGGAGGAGGATGGAAGTTCAGGATATCGCGGGCTTCGCGCTTCATCGAAATGATTCCCGGACTGTCTATTTTTATTTTTTTCGCGAGCAATTGTCCGGCATATTCCCGCGCCAAACCGTATTCCTTATGTTGGAAATGCAGTTTCATGGTCAGGTAAAGGGGAGTAAAGCGGGCGGGAACCATCATTCCGGCATGTTCCCAACATTCCAGCGCCTTTCCCGGGAAGCCTGCGGCTTCATAACTTTTTCCCAATTCGATATATGAAAAGGACAGCGGCAGGCGTTTCACGGCTTTCTCCAACACCGGGATGGCTTCGCCGGCATGTCCGTCAAAACTCAACACTTTTCCGTATGCGGTCAGGAATACGGGATTGTTTTCCAACTCCGGATACAGATTTTTCAGTTGCAACAACGATTCTTCCCTGTCTGTTCCGGAATTTTTCAAAGCCCGGTTCCATGCCAGGCATGATTGTCCATAACTGCCTGAATTCCATGCAATTAATCCTGAAACAAGGCAGAGGGCAAATAACAGCGGAATCCGTAAAGATCTCATTTTTCGCAACCGGACTGTAAAAACCGGATTCCGATATCGCGACAGAACGGCAGCGGAGAATACAAACAATACGGCAAAAGGAAGTCTGTCAAAAGGATAGGAGAATAAACCGAAAACCGAAATAAACAGGATTACGGATTGCAGGATATAATTGCCTGTTCCTTTTTTCAAAAGAATATACAGCAGGCTGATAAACAGCAATAAACCGATAATACCCTGTTCAATAAGGATTTTCAGAAATTCATTAAACGGCGTTTCCACATCGTCGGCAAGCAGCCGGTCGGGAGAATCGGGATGCGCACGGAAATAATCAGCCTGATAATTCAAATATTCAGCCCTGAATCCGGAAATACCGGTTCCCAATACGGGAGCCTCTTTCACCATTTCCATGGAAACCCTTGCGATGAACAGGCGTCCGTCGGCAGAATCCTTTTTCAAATGATACAGATAATTTGAAAAGAATGCGAAAAAAACGGGCAGGCACAAGGTGAAAAACAGGGAAAGAAGCAAAGCGGTTCCCTTCTTCCCGTGGCGGAGGGTAGGGGAAGA